>NZ_JBSIUV010000047.1:0-16581 GCF_053654515.1 Helicobacter sp. T3_23-1059
CAGATTCGCACTTGAATCTATGCTTGAATCCGCGCTAGATTCACTAGATTCGCCCTGCGAATTGTTAGAATCTATGCTTTGTGATGCGCGTGAATCCTTTGAATCCCCACACGCCACAAACGCTACCGACAAAACCGCCACGAAAATTACCAAACTTAACTTTTTCATTACTTCACTCCCTTTTTTAAATTTTCACTAGATTTGCGTGAATCTATGAATCGTTGCTCGAATCGCCCACTCTATGTGTGCGATAAAGCATTTATTGTTCTACCACATTATCGCTTATTCGCTTGAAATAAGTGCATTTTAATTCTCTTTTGTTATTTTGTAAAAGATAGATTCTGACATTTGGATATTTTTCTGCTTCGTCCCCAAAAAATCTCCCATTCAAGAGAGTGATATAATTTTTGCCTTCAAACTCCATAACCCCATAAGATAATTCGCTTAATATAGGCATAAAACCAAGCTCATCTCCCATAAAGTCCAATCGTTGTGAAATTTTATTTGCTGGAAGAGCGTATGTGGTTAATGCCATACAAGCCTCCTCGCTGCTTATACAAATACTCTCTGTGGTTTTTGACCCTCTCAAATGTAAATCATCGCCATAGATTCTATCGCTTGCTTTTTCATCTAGCTTACCATTTTTATATATCCAAAGCACTCTAAAATAGCTCCCTATTGTGATAATTACCTTTTCTAATGTCCCATCATTATCAATATCAATCTGTCTTTCATAGCTATATGGGAAATTTATATATGGAGATTTTTCGCGAATGGCTTTTGCCACTTTATCTTTTTTAATTTTTCCATTTTTAGTGCAAAAAGTCTCAAAAAAGACATCTCTATTGTTTCGTGCAAAGGCACACAATCCTATACTAAATGGAGGTTTAATTGATGGTGAGATTTCTCTCCATTTGCTTAAATCATCTTTATATGCTCTTGCATATTCGCATAATTCTTTATTGTTAGAATCTAGCACCGCCCCCAAGTCTTTTAGCAATGTTATGGTTCTTTTTTGATATAAATGCTTTATGCCATCTGTATCAATGAGTTTTTCTCTATCGCGGATAAACTCTTTTTGGGATTGCAAAATATCCTTTAATCTTTTGTCTTTATCGCTAAAATTTGATTTTTTTAGCTCATAGATAAGCTGCGTATAAACTTCGCCCATATATCTATCTAAATTTTGCAATTCTCCACTCTCATCACTGCATATCATTTTTTCTGTGTTGCTTTTTGCATTGACACAATCAAAGCTAGGTTTTGCTTCATTAGCAGATTCTGCGTTTGCTAGATTTACACACGCCAAAGCATAGAGACATATTTTTAGAATCTTTGTAGCAACTTTTTGTTGCATAATTTACCCTTTTATTTTTTTTGATTCGCGCAAATCTTGTGAATCTTGCGTGGATTTATTGTTAGATTCGCCTGAATCTTTTGAATTGCTAGAATCACCACACGCCACAAATCCCAAAATCGCCACAAAAATTACCAAACTTAATTTTTTCATTTTGTTTCCCTCAAATATTTAAATATAGCTCTCATTTATCACTTCTACGCCATTTTGGGTTTGTTTATAAGTTTTTTTATAGAATGCGCTAGGGGTGTATTCTACGACTATTTCATCTTTGCTTTTGCGCGTTATGATAACAGACATAGATGTTAATTCGCAATCCGTAATTTCATCATCTAGGCATACTTGTATTTGATGTTCCATTTTGACATTGTCATTTGGTAGCTTAATGGTGGAGATTGTTTTGTTTATTCTACGCAAAACCTCATAATCATCGCTTATCTCGCTTTGCAAATGCGCTTTTATGGCTTCCTCTATGCTATTAGAGCCTGTAATAATGCACTTTTGCGAGTTCTCTTCGTAATCATATTCTTTTTTATCACAATTTATTGCGATGGCAGGATTTGTGCTAGATTGCGCTAAATCTCGTGTAGATTTATTGTTGGATTCGCCTAAATCTTGTGTTTTCACACTTGAAACTACTCCAGATTCAACCTGCGAATCGTTAGAATCTATGCTTTGTGATTCGCGTGAATTTGCATTAGATTCAACTTGCGAATCCTTTGAATCCCCACACGCTATAAACGCTACCGACAAAACCGCCACGAAAAGCATTACACTGAATTTTTTCATTGTTTATTCTCCCTTTTTAAATTTTCACTAGATTCGCGTGAATTGTATCTAAAATCGCTTTATTCTCGCGCTTTTGGATTGAGATTGTAGCTATGTAAATTTATGTTGTTAAAATCCTACTCGCATTCAAAGCCCACTTGAGAGCTATGAATCACGCCATAGATTGCCTCTCTTGTATCCTTTGCTTGTGGTGGGATATAGGCGACTTTATACCATTTAAGCAAAATACACACACAATAGAATACAAAAAGACAGATTCTAAATCAAACGCATTCACAACTAACGCCACGCAACGATAGCTTAAAATCAAAAAATAAAAAACGGCGATGTAATGCACTTTCGGTTTAATGTATAATGGCTAAAAAAGTCTTAAAAACAAATATCAAATGCCAAAAGTGTCAAAATCTACAAAAAGCATATATCTAAATATTTGTTATGCCATTTATCACCACTTGCAAACATAGCATTCTAGCGCGTTTTTATGTTGGTAGATTTTGATAGATTTCAGTATTTTTGCTTACTAAAAGTGCCAAAACGCAAAATATTTATTTTTATAGATGATTTTGTTTATTTTATCGTTATAAAATTTTCCTGCCTTTATTTATAATTTCTAGGGAGAACAACAATGGGAAAATACATTGAACTAAAAAAAGACAATTTCGAGCAAGTAACCAAAAGCGGTGTGGCTATGGTAGATTTTTGGGCACCTTGGTGTGGTCCCTGCCGTATGCTAGCTCCCGTGATTGATGAGCTTGCAAGCGATTTTGAAGGAAAAGCAGCGATTTGCAAAGTAAATGTCGATGAGGAAAAGGCTATTTCAGAAGAATACGGAATCAGCAATATTCCTACCATTTTTTTTATGAAAGATGGACAAGTAGTCGAGCAAATCGTAGGAGCGCATAGCAAAGCGGTTCTTGCGAGCAAGATTGAAGCATTGCTATAAATTGTTTTCATAACTTTTAAGAGTGTTTTTAGACTTTTTGGATACATTACATTCTTAAGTCATTGATTTTTCGGGGCTAGATTCTTTTGGTATGTGCCAAGAGAATCTAGCTTTTTTTGTTTATACACTTTGCATTATATAAATGCAAACATATCAAAATACATTTTGACAACAAAGGAGAAAATATGTTAAATGTAGCAATTATCGGTGGAGGTCCTGCAGGACTTACTGCGGGGCTTTATGCCACAAGAGGCGGGATAAAAGATGTGGTTTTGTTTGAAAAAGGTATGCCCGGTGGGCAAATCACAGGCAGTAGCGAAATCGAAAACTATCCGGGAGTAGCAGAAATAAAAAGTGGGCTAGATTTTATGGAGCCGTGGCAGGAGCAATGTTTTCGTTTCGGGCTAAAGCGCGAAATGGCAGAAGTGCGACAAATCAGCAAAAAAGGCGAACATTTTGTCATACATTATGATGTAGATAGCCAAGTAGAAGCAAAATCGGTGATTTTAGCCACAGGCGGACGCCCTAGAAAAATGGGAATAGAGGGCGAAGAGCAGTATTGGGGCAAAGGTATTAGCACTTGTGCGACTTGCGATGGATTTTTCCACAAAGACAAAGAAGTAGTCGTAATCGGCGGTGGCGATACTGCGCTAGAAGAAGCGATATATCTCACAAAAATGTGCGCAAAAGTAACGCTCGTGCATAGAAGAGATGAGTTTCGTGGCGCACCCATCACGCTAGAACACGCTAGGAGCAATCCTAAAATCGAGTTTTTGACACCTTATGCACCCATTGAAGTCAAGGGCAATGACAAAAAAGCTACTTCTGTGGTGCTAGAAAACACAAAAACAAAAGAGAAAAAAGAGATAGAATTCTCTGGGATTTTTATCTTTGTAGGCTATGAAGTAAATACGCAAGTGTTAAAACAAGATGATGGCTCTATGCTTTGTGCTAGCGAGGATAATGGCTCTATCATCGTTGATTTATCAATGAAAACAAATATCAAAGGGCTTTTTGCAGCGGGCGACATACGCATAAATGCACCAAAGCAAGTGGTATGTGCCGCTGGAGATGGCGCAGCTGCGGCACTTAGCGCGATAGCTTATCTTGACTCACTTCATTAGATTTTGATATTTTAGATTTTGACATTTCGGGGCGATTATGGACATAGAGCAAGTAAAAATTGGTTTATTAGGTAGCACAGGACGCGTAGGGAAACTACTAATCGATGAAATCACTCAATCTAACAAGGCGATTTTAAGTGCTATGTTTGTGCGTGAAAAGCTAGATTTTGCCCCAAATGCACTAAGTCAAAAGCCAAATCAAAATCCAACGCTTATCACTAATGATTTAGATGAATTTATCACTTCGTGTGAGGTGGTGATAGATTTTAGCGCACGAAGTGGCACAGCTTCATTGCTAAACGCGCTACAAAAAAGGCTAGATTCTAATGACAATCATAGCCTATCAAGCAAACCAAAATCTAGCCTACCAAAATCTACTTCCCCCGCTTCCCCTGCTATCCCTGCTTTGCCCGCTTGTGTGATAGGCACGACAGGGCTTAGCAAAGATGATTTTGCCCTTTTAGATTCTCTAAGCAAGCACACGCCTATCCTCTATGCTGCAAATATGTCGCTAGGAGTGGCAATCCTGCGACAAGTAGTCCAAGAAGTAGCCTCCAAACTACAAAACGCAGATATAGAAATAAGCGAGATTCATCATCGTTTCAAAAAAGACGCACCAAGCGGGACAGCCCTAGCCTTAGCTCATTCCTGCGCAAAAGGACGAGGGCTAAGCGATACAAATACAAAAAATAGCAATCTAGCCCAAAATCCACAAAATCTATTTATCACAGATAGGGCGTCTGCGGGCGAGCGAAAAGATGGGCAAATAACCGTGGTGTCTCTTCGCGGTGGCGATGTCGCGGGCAGACACACGGTGGGGTTTTATATGCAGGGCGAATATTTAGAATTTACTCACAACGCCACAAATCGCGCTACTTTTGCCAAAGGTGCGCTAGAGTGTGCGCTGTGGCTTAGCAAACAAAAGCCAAATCTATATGACATTGATAATATGCTAGTATAGCTTTTTAGACTTATCATTTAAATCTAGCGATACAAAATCCACCCCAACCCACAACAACAAACGCCAAAATGAACCAACAAACACAGCTTACAAAAACAGCTCTCACAAACGCCACTACAATCTACTATGAATATTTAGAACAAAACAACTTAGGCTGTGAACAACTCCAAATCCTCCGCACAAATATTGATTCTAGCGTTATTAAATTTTTTATCAAGGCAAAATTTGTAAATCCTGATGCGCTAATGATGGATTTGAATGGAAAATATTTGCCCCTTAGCGATGAGGCTGGATTTTCTGTCCTATTTTATGATGAAAAAACAGGGGTTTTAGCCATTGAATGCTTAGATTTTGCCTTATTAGAAACTATCAAAAACTACACACAAGACATAAAGATTTTTAGCGATTTAAAATTTTTAATCACCAATTTAGAAATATTTTTTAAAAAAGCTGAAAGGTTTGCCCTGCCTAGCATAAAGCCCTGTGTTGTGCCTACTCAAAAATCCATAAAAGACTATCTAAATGAAGAGCAAAAAAACGCACTTTTATGCGCGCTAAATACGCCTTTTAGCTATATTTGGGGGGCACCGGGCAGTGGCAAAACTCAAGTCGTGCTTTTTGAAGCATTGCTATGCTATATTTATGAGGGGTTGCCTGTGTGCGTGCTAGCCCCGACAAATTCCGCCCTAGAGCAAGTGCTAAGCGCGCTTATTAGAAAATTTGATGAGTTGGGGCTAAATAGAGAAAAGATTTTGCGACTTGGCACGCCTAGCAATTCGTTTTTAGAAAAATACACCGAAGTGTGCGACCCGCAGGTGCTAGCAAAAAAGGCAAAAGAGAATCTATTTAGCTCAAATGTCCCAAAAAATAGGATAAAAGAAGCCATAGTCATCGGTATGACGATGGACGGATTTATCGCAAAGCAAGCCACATTAGGCATAGATTTTCATCATTTTTTCTTAGATGAGTGCGCTTTTACCCCGCTTATCAAAGCCCTAGCCCTCACCACGCAAAATGCCCCTATCACGCTACTTGGCGACCATAAGCAGCTAATGCCAATCTGTGAAATGCCACCCTCTCAAATCAAAGGCGACAAAATCTGGGCAAATCTTTTTAATCTCTCTTCGCTGTTTTTGGAGGATTTTTTTGAAAATCCTGCCGAAAGCAACGCGCCCATTTTTAGCAAATCCCAATCTAGCACGCTATCTTTCATAGAATCTAAAAACGCAAAAACCACTTTTTGCACCCTCCGCCAAACACACCGCTACGGGGACAATCTAGCCAAAATCTTAGATTCTCACATTTATCATAATGGCTTAAAAGGCAAGGAACAAGATACGCAGATTTTTTACATAGATTGCCCAAATGCAATCATCGAGGACAAGCAAAATATCACAGAAGCTAACACTATCGCATCGCTTATAAACGAAGTGCAAAAAGCTAGGCATAGGCTAAATCCTAATGATTCTAATGATTCCAAAGATTCTATGATTTTGAAAAATTTTGAGGATTATGCAGTTATCACGCCATTTGTTAAACAAAAAAAATTACTTAGCAAATGTGGCGTGTCTTATCGCGCAGTTTGGACGATTCACGGCTCGCAAGGACAGGAGTTTGACACGGTGATTTTTTCTCCTGTGATGCTTCATCATCACTTGACTGATTCTCACAATACAAACGCAGCTTACGCCCTAAATGTCGCAATAAGTCGCATAAAAAAACAGCTAATCATCGTATGCGATAGGGCATATTGGCTAAAATTTAGAGGGCAATTTTTAAGTGAGATTTTAGCAAACGCACTTCCTTTCCCACTTCAAACCACTCAACCACAGCAATCAAAACAAGCATTTCAAACGCTAGATACAAAACCAGCCTTGCAACAAACCATAGAAATTGTCGAAATCTAAAATCTTATTTTTGCCCATTTTTGCCCAAAATCCCTAACCCAAAATCTCTACTTTTTCTACCCCGTAATAAAACGCCTTATACCGCTCCAAAAAGTCATTATATCGCCCAAAAGCGCGATTTGTCTTGGTATATGGATTTTTTACATTTTGTGGTGCGCCCTTCCCTTTATAGTCTTCTCTCAAGCTATAAAGCGATTGGGCTGCGATTAGTTTTTCTCCCTCGCTCATTCCCTCGCTCGCCATCACAAACGCGCTATATTCCTTATCACTCATTAGCTCCAAAATCTCCATTCCATAAGTCTGCCTAGATTTGTTTGCCCCCTCTTGTGAAATCTTTTGGGCTTGTGTTTCATCTGTTTGATTGTTTTGGATTTTGCTAGATTTTTTGGATTGCAAAGATTGTTGAAGTTTTTGTGGATTTTGCAAATCTTTTGTGGATTTTTGCGTGGATTGTTTGGAGGATTCTTGTGCAAAATCTTGCGTAGATTCTTGCGCATTTGTCATCTTGCTAGACAAAAGTGAGCTAAGCGAAGTCTGTGGCAATCCATAATCAACACGCAAAATACACCTCACAAAAATTTATCAAAAAATGCAAAATCTAACATTTAAAAACAAAACACCAAATAAGCCTAAACTATCGCAAACAACGCTACTAAAAACTAAAAACATATCCACACAAAAAAGCAAAAACAAATCCAATATCTATCAATCAAACAACATCTAAAAACAAATTTATGCGTATTTTTGCTCGTTTATTTTTGCGTATTTTCACAGCCTTTTATACGATTTTGCCAAAAATATTTTTTTCACAAATCCCTAAAATTCAATCCCCATTTCAAGCATTCCTACTATGTTTCGCATTGATGGCATACTTAATGCCCTTGAGATATTTTGAGTATTTTTACTCTCTGCGACATTTGAATGCCCTAGATTTTGATACCTGCTAATCACTTTTAAGTAATATGATTGTTGCGGATTTGGTGTGTATGCTATGCCTACACTTGCATTTAGCGCGTAGCTATGCCCATTTAGCCCATATCCACTTAGACTAGAATCTTTCGCCATTTCAAATCCATATCCCCCACCAAAAAGCCAATCATACCCCATAGCATATTCTAGTGCGATTTTTTTGCCAAAAGGGATTTTGCCCTCCACCTCGCCACCAAAATAATGAAATAAATATGAATATCCGCTACTACCGCCTTTTTTGCGCGAAGTGTATGCTTCAAATACATAAGCGACATTTAGATAAAGTGGGAATCTTTTTGTAGCTAGATTTAGCCCTATTTTTGGGCGTATCTCGCCAAAAATAGCTAGATTTTGCTTTGTAAATTCTGGGCTAGATAGGCTAGATTCTTGCTTGCCTATGCCAAGTTTTGTGCTAATGACAAAGCGTGCGCGAGAAGTCTTGCTAGAGATTCCACCTTCTAAATTTACATAGCCTCCATAGATTTGTGCGTCAAAAATTTGACTTTGGTTTGGTTGATTTTTTATTTGTGAGTATTGCGCTCCTATGGCTACACGCGTGTATTCTTTGGGACATTCTTCGGGGTTTAGCGCACAAAATGCCCCGATATATGTAGCTAAAAAAGGCATATTTATCCTTAAAAATTATGTTAGATTTTGCTAAAAATTGCTAGTTTTAAAAAATCGCTATTATATCCACAAATATCATAAACCAATCAAAAACTTTGAATGCAACATTATATTTATATGTTATTTGGGCGTAATTGCCATACAAAATCTAAATTTTGTATTTATTTCATATTTCTAAATATATTTTTGTCAAATCTCTCAAACACACTAGAATCAGCGCTAGAATCAAAATCCCCAAAATCTTGTGCTTTGTCAAATATTTCGGCATTTGAGATTGCGTTGCTTAGATGAGATAAAGCCTCGTTTATTTCTAATGATTTTTCCTCAATATATGTTTTAAAATGCCCTATTTTTGCAGATTTTGCATTATCATTTTCAAGCAATGGCATAGGCGATGGATTTTCTAGCAAAATCTCTTTATTGCCCATTTTCGCGCTTAAAGCAGTGTCAAACAATCCCTCGCCCATAAAAGTAGCCATTTCTACGCGCTCTTTTATTTGTGCCAAAATCTGTGATTTTTTCTGCATTGCCTCATCGCTACTTTTTGTGGCATTATCCATCTCATCTAGTTCATCTGCGAGGGATAATAGCTTTTTAAATGTAATTTGAAGTGTTTGAAGCGCGCCTGTTAGTTCATTTGCGCTTTTTATATCTTCGCCAAAGTTGCGGATTTTGCGCTGTGCTACAAAGGGCAAATGGGTTTTTGCAGATTGGATAGCTTCTATGTTGCTTAGGGCGTTTTTTGCTAGGGATTGTGGCTCTATGCCCTGCTCTTTTATGTGTTTTTTAAAAGTCTCAATGATTTCATTTGCCTTATTTTGCATCGTTTCTCCTTAGGCTAAGATGACAAAGATAAAAATCGCATTTATATCGCAATGCAAATGCTTATAAACGCTTCTAAAAAGTATTTATCAAAAGCATTTATCATTCCGTTTTATGTGGTTTATTATTTGATTTTTGCAGTTGCGTTGTGCTTTTTTGGGTGTGGCTTAGAGTGATTTTTGTTTTATTATTTCGCTTACGATATAATCACGCTTTTTACCAAACATATTTTTTAAGGATTGCTATGAGATTGTTATTTTTATGGCTTTGTGTCGCCCTAGCATTTGCCAGCTCCCAAAATCTAAAACCCATAGATTTTCATCTTTTCAAACTTGAGTCAAAACAAGAATCTACCAATGAAAATCCTAATAAATCCCCCACTTTGCTTCTCATAGGCGGGATTCAAGGCGATGAGCCCGGTGGATTTAACGCCACAAATGTATTTCTAAATCATTACAAAATCACAAAAGGTATCGTATGGGTTATCCCCGTGATAAACCCGCATTCAATGCTTCTAAATCATCGCGGGATTTATGATGATATGAATCGTAAGTTTGCTACCCTATCGCCAAAAGACCCAGAATCCCCGCTAATAAATCGCGTAAAATCAATCATTTCTAATCCGCAAGTCGATGTCGTGCTGCATTTGCACGATGGTAGCGGGTTTTATCGCCACGCACACCAAAGCGAATTGCTTAGCCCAAAGCGGTGGGGGAATTGCACTATAATTGATCAAGAGCGATTAGATGGCGTGCGATTTGGCGAGCTAAATGAAATCGCTACACATATCACAAAGCGCGTAAATGCTAACATCTTAAAGCCTCTACACGAATATCGCGTGCGCAATACCAAAACCGCAAAAGAAGACAAAGAGATGCAAAAATCACTAACTTTTTATGCGATAAATGAGGGCAAGCCAGCTTTTGCAAACGAAGCAAGCAAGACGCTAAATCTAAAAGAGAGGGTGTATTATCACTTGCTTGCCATTGAGGCGTTGCTAGAAAAAGTAGGGATAGAATTTGAGCGAGATTTTACCCTTAGCGTAGATGGTGTAGGCAGGGTGATATATGATAAAAATTTATCTTTTAGCATAGAGGGAATGCCTAGCTTTCCGCTTTTTGATTTGCGAGGCGAGATTGCGGATTTTCCACTGCCTGCTGAAAAAAGCTTTGATAAAATTGCCATAGAATCTAGGGCTAAGATTTTAGGATTTTTGCCAAGAGGCAATGCCCTAACGCTAAAATATGGCAACAACTCAATGACAAAATTTACGCCAAAATATGTGGAGTTTAGCGAATCTAAAGAAGGGCAAATCAGCGCAAATATCGATAATAAAGAGCAAAAAATCCCCTTTGGCAAAGTCATAAAAGCAATAGATTTTGTAGAAATCGCGGATTTAGGCGAATATGACATAAAGGTGGTAGGGCTAAAATCTAAACCCAAAAATAACAAAATCCTAATCAAAAAAGAATATCTAAATCCCCTAGCAAGTATCGATAAAGCAGGGAATCTGTATCGAATAGAGTTTTATAAAAAACAACATCAAATGCCACAATCTAGCGCATATATCTTGCAAAATCCACGCTATGCCTCACTAGAATCTGACATATCAAAAACTACAAATCCAACAAATCCAAAAAAATCCGCCCAAGTCATCGTCTCAAGTGCGTTTGTGCGAAGTATGCCTAGTGAAGTTTCGACCTTTGTGGCAAAAGCCCCAAAGGGGCGCAAACTATATGTGCTAAGCAAGGAAAACGCGCTAGAATCTAGCCAAATCGGCGGAATGTGGGCTAAGGTAGAATATCATTTTGGTGGGCGAACAATTAGCGGGTATGTGCTAGAGAGTTTGCTTAAATATGGGGATTTTGTGGTGGATTTGGATACGACTATGGTAGCAAAAAATACAGACAATACAAATGCCCAAATCAACAAAAATAGCGCAAATAACGCTAGCCAAAATGCAAAAAGCCAAGAATCTACCCAAAAAGCCCCTAACGAAGTCTCTAAAGAATCCACAAAAGAATCCACCCAAGAATCTACAAAAAAACGCACACAAAAAATAGATAAAAAATCCGCGCAAGTCATCGTCTCAAGTGCGTTTGTGCGAAGTATGCCTAGTGAAGTTTCGTCCTTTGTGGCAAAAGCTCCAAAGGGGCGCAAACTCTATGTGATAAGCAAGACAAACGCGCTAGAATCTAGCCAAATCGGCGGAGTGTGGGCTAAGGTAGAATATCATTTTGGTGGGCGAACAATTAGCGGGTATGTGCTAGAGAGTTTGCTTAAATATGGGGATTTTGTGGTGGATTCTAGCCTAGATAGCGCATTTAGCCCAAAAGATAGTGGCTCAACACCTAAAAAACAAATCCTGCCTAAAGAGACATTTATGGGTATGATTTTGGTGGATTTTTCGCGCTAGATTTTCGCAGTAGTAGCATTTTTGCACTAGCAGTTTGCAAAGCGCATTTTTAGCATTCGTTTTAGGCAAAAAAAAGCAAGAAAATAACGGAGATTTTATGGAGATTTTTTGGGGCAATAGTGTTTTTGAAAAACTTTTAGAAGTGGATTTTGAAGCGCACAAAGCGTTTGTATTGCGTAGGTTTGATAGCTTTTGCTATTTACATAGCATTAGGGATTTTGACAAAGTAGAAAATCTAATCGGGCTAGAAGAGCAAGTAGAGATTTTGAGGGCAAATACGGCTAGTTTTTTGTCGGGCAAATCCGCGCTAAATGTGCTTGCTTGGGGTGCTAGAGGCTGTGGCAAAAGCTCTTGTGTAAAACAGGTTTTAGGCGAATTTTTAGGAATCTATGACGAAAACAAAAAACAGCACAATCAAAATAACAAAACCCTAGAATCTTTCTACCCAAAATCGTTGCGTGTAATCGAACTTGATAGCAAGGATATTTTGCTTTTGCCATTGCTTTTTGATGCGCTAAGAGATAAGCCATATCAGTTTATTATTTTTTGTGATGACTTGAGCTTCCGCGCAGAGCAAAATGAGTATAAAAGTATCAAAAGCGTGCTTGAAGGCTCGCTTGAAGCGCATGCGCAAAATATACTGCTATATGCGACTTCTAATATCCGCAAACTAATCCAAAACGCAGGTGCTGATAATACCCCTGAGCATAGCATAGTCCAAGAGGAGCTAAGCCTTAGCGATAGATTTGGCTTACAGATTGGATTTTATGATTTTGGCACAAAGCAATACCTTGAATGCGTAGAAATATTTTTGCAAAAAGAGGGGATAACAGGACTAGATTTATCAAACCCACAGCACCTAAACGACAGCGATTTAAGCGACAATTTAAGTAGTAACATAAATGAAAAAAATCTAAATGAAGTTTCAAAAATCGCTAGGCAAAAAGCACTAAATTTTGCCACAAAAATGGGAAGTAGAAATGCAAGAATCGCAAAAGATTTTGCCCTGCTAGTCGCAAACGGAGTGGAAAATCTGCACAAATAAAAAAAGCTAGGTTTAGGCATTTACAAACACCTAAAAAACCTAGCTTAAAAATCAAAAATCTAGCGCGATAAACGAAATAATCGCTCTAGATTCTAGCCCAAATCTTAATCGTCATTTCCACCTAATATGCCTATAAGTTGCAAAAGACTTATAAAGATATTTAGAAAATCTAAGTAAAGATTTACCGCTGCTAGCACAGGGCTATCATAAAGCCCGCGAACGATATTTTGTGTATCATACGCTACATATAGGCTAAATAGCACCACGCAAGCCGCAGAGATTAGGGCTTGAAATGGAGTGCTGTTTAAGAAAAACACATTTACTAGCGAGCAAACAAACACGACAATAAGCGAAATAAAGAGCATTTTGCCCATATTTGCTAAGTCTTTTTTGGTTTTTAGCGCGTAAATACTCATCACACCAAAGACGATAGTCGTCATACCAAGTGCTTGCCATACCGCATCTAAGCCAGAGCGAGCAACGACATAGCCTAGCAAAGGCACAAGTGTTACGCCACTTAAAAATGTAAATACAAAAAGTAGCGCGATATTTATCGCAGGCTTTGCACGCAAGAAAAATAGTGCGATAAGTGCAGCTATTTCAGCGATAAAAATACCGATACGATATTCAAGCACAAACGCAAAATTTTGCAAACCAATAAGTGCGCCAATAGTGGCAAAAAGTAAGCTCGCACCAAAGAATTTATAAGTCGTTTTGACAAAATTAACAAGTGCGCTTTCATCAGCATAAGCCATTTGGCTTGTAGCAGTTGCATTGTTTAGATTTCTATCATAAAGTGCCATTTTTTCTCCTTTTAGTCTAGTTTGCAAATAGCACAAACACTACTTGCTATGGCTAAATTTGCAATCGCAAAAATTGCGCTAAGATTTTACTTAAAAAAAACTAATAAAAAGCATTTTTTGCATTTTGCTCTTTTTTTGGTATTGCAAATGTTTTTGCTATAATGCCATTTTTTTAGCTACATTTTTAAAATCAAACAAATCTAAACGAAACCAAAAATACACAATCTAGCACAAAACAAAATCTTAAAAAAGGAATCTAATATGCCACATACTAACAACATAAAAAACACCTCTACAACGCAAAATATAACCCCACCAAATATCACGCCAAACACCCCACCAAATACACCCATAAAAGCAACCCAAAACACGACAAAAAACATAACAATAGGATTTTTTCATCATTATGGACTTGGCGATAATATTATGGCTATCAAAGCCCTATACCTTGCCAAAAAAGCGTATAATTGCAGGCTTATCATTTTTGGAAACGCGCTATTAAAAGAGATTTTAGATTTTGTTGATTTTATAGATAGCGCAGATGAGATACTAGATATTGGCTCTTTATCTAAAAAATCTCTAAACATTATCACAAAATATCGTTGTGATTATTTCTTGCTAAGCAATCCAAAATCACAATACATTAGGCTTTTATCACCACTAGATACGCCCATCATCACTGCCCTAAAATTCGCTTCTTTTTTTTCTACCAAAACCAAATACCCGCCACTTTTATTTTTTGCCAAATATCGCAAACTAAGTGCCAAAGACGCGCTATGTGTGCTTGTTAGGCTAGTTGATACAAATGCGTTTGATGAGTTTGTAAGAGAGATTTTACTTAAGCAAAAAACTAAGACGGGGGGGGGGCAACAAAAAAGTGCGCTAGAAAATTATCAACATCAAAAAATCACTTATGACAATTTTGAGCGCGTAATCAAAGAGCTAGATTCTGCCCTGTATAATGAGATAAAGCTAAAAATTAGCCCCGATATAGAGCAACACGCAAAGGACTTTTTGCATAAACAAATAAAAAACGCACAAACGCCACAACCCAAACCAAACTCCAAACAAAAATCCAAAAATACCCTAGATTCTACCCAAAATCCTACAAATAGCGACAATGTAGATTCTGCCAAAAATCCTTTTATGATTTTTGTAAATCCTTTTAGCAATGCTGCGACACATACCCTGCCTTTAAGCGCGTTTTTGGATATGGTAGGGCAGATTTTGACAAACCCCAAAAACCAAAATCTATTTATTCTAATCCTTACATTTCCTAGCGTGCATAACGATTTTATCGCCCAAGTAGAAAACCACCCCGTTTTATCCTCCCTGCCAAATCCCAAAAAACAAAAACTAATCATCTACCCAAATGACAACACCCTATCTTTCCTAATCGCATTTGCAAATCTATCAAGCCTAATGATAAGCCCAAGCACAGGAAGCATACACCTAGCCTATATTCAAGGCATAAAAACAATAGGGCTATATTCGCGCAAAGATACGCACAGATGGGCGACTAAAGACAAAATCTACACCATAATCCCGCACAAAAAATCTAGCCTAAATCATAAACAAATCACAAAAATCATAAACACCACCATACAAACAATGCAAAATCTAATCGATTCTAGCGTGATAAAACCTTTTGCATTTGAGGGATAAATCTAGCCAAAATCTAAGGCAAAAAGGCATAAAACTAATCAAAATCGATTTAATCCAAGCGCGTAAAAACCATCGAAAAATAATGTTTTTGTCTATGGTAGTTGTATTGCAAAGCATATCCGTGCAATGCCAAAATATCGCTAACGATTGATAGCCCAAGCCCGTGTCCGGGGAGCGCATTATGCGTATCATCACGCACAAAAGGCTCGGTATAATAATCCAATGGGTGCGTAAGTGGCGGGGATTTGCTTACGATAGATATACATTTAGGGTTTTGCGTTTGTAGCGTGCTATTTAGCGTATTTTTAAAATTAGGCGAGACAAAAGAATCCCTCAAAGATTCTAGCTCTAAAGCAGTAGTGTAGTTTATATTCCCCCAGCCTAGCAGTTTTGTTGCATTGTGTTTTGTCCTGCTTGCGTCATCTATGTCGCTAGATTTTGCTGTATGCTTTGCTAGATTTTGCTCCTGTGTTTTGTTTGTGCTACTTTGTGCGTCATTATTTTGTTGCTCCATTTTTTTGCTAGCTAGCGTGGCATTTTGCGCGCAAGCATCATCGCCTATAATGATTTTGATAAACGGAGATTCATTGTATTTAAGCGCGTTTTCTATGAGATTTCGCAATGCCCTTGCTAGTAGCTCCAAATCGCCACAAATCACAAAATTTTCCCTCATTTCTAGCCGTATTTTTTCCTCCGTATCGCCAAAGTTTTTTAGCGTCTCAAACACAAGCGTTTCGGCAAAAAATCGACTAGATTCTAATTGCGTCTTGCCACTATTTAGTCGCTCTAGCTCCAAAATATTGTTGATTAGGTGCTTTAGCCCGCTTATGTGTGGCAGGAGTTTTTCCATATATGGATATTCTTTTTGAGATACCTCGATAAAAAGTCGCATTTTAGTAAGCGGGGTTTTTAGCTCGTGTCCTAGACTTTTTAGGATAAGTTCTCGCGATTTTAGCATACGCATTATTTGTTCGCTCATCATATTAAACGACACGATTAACGCGCTTATCTCATCTTGTGTATTGATTTTGTGGCTAGATAGCTCCATCTCGCTGATAAAAGATTTTAGCGATTTTTTAAGCCTCCGCAAAGGATACAACAATCGCAAAACAACCACTCCAAGCAATGTCAAAATCCCAACAAAAAGCGCGAA
>NZ_JBSIUV010000048.1:0-16222 GCF_053654515.1 Helicobacter sp. T3_23-1059
TAATTTTATTCTAAAGTAGCGTTGTAAATGCTATACGCAATCGCGCAAAATGCCAAAAAAATCGTCCCAAAAATCACATATTCCATTTTATTTCTCCTTTTTTGTTTTATTAATTTTGTAGATTTCTTTGATGATTTTTCTCATTTTTTTGTTGAGAAATATCGCAAGCACAGCAAATATCAAAGAAGTGCAGCAAGCAACGATGACAAGCCACATTTGAGCATTGTTGTAGTTTGTCGCTATCCAGCCTACAAGGGCTAAAAAAGTCGCCACAACAATCCCAAAACAAAACTTAAAATATCCTAAATCCTCTTTTAATCCGTCTAGCTTGGGCATTTATTATCCTTAAAATCGACACTTGATATGCGATTATATCGAAAAATTATAATGTCGCATTTATCATAGCGATATTTGCGCGATTTTGGCTTGTATTTGCAAGGATTTATGCAAGGTTTTGATTACGCGTTCAAAGTGAGTATAGTCGATAGATTCGCCTTTGTGGGATTTTAGATATTTGTCTAAAACTTGGTAGCCACCGATTTTATACTCCCACACTTCCGCACTCACATTGCTAAAATACAAACTTGCATTAACAAAAAGCCGTTTAGATTCGGCATTGTAGGCGATTTTTTCAATTCTCTCATTTTTGTCGCCCAAATCGCTAAAAAGCGGTTCGCCCACAGACTCACCGCTCAAATCCACGCGCATTAGGTGCAAATCAACTAGCTCACACCCAAGCGCACTTAACGCCAAAAAGTCTTTTTTAGATTTTACAAATGGCACTTTTGGGAAGTCGATTTTCAAAAAATCCACATATTTTTCGCGATAATCTTTGTGATAGAGAATCGCATAAATATATCCCAAAATCTGCTCTGGCGTGAATCTTATCCCATATTTTTTATCCACAAATGCGCGAAATTCGGGCGCAAAATTCTCGATTCGCGAATCGGATTCGATTAGGTAAAGTGGGAAAGCATACCCAGAATCACCATTAGGTGTTTATCAATAATATTATTTGCTACGAAAAAATTATCCACATTTTGCAATTTGCAACCTTTATCACATACTAATCCCACATTGTCATTACTTCTAAATTCTGCATTATTTTGTGGAGTGCTACCCTGCAATTCCCCCTCCCTTGCGGAGGGGGTTAGGGGGTGGGTAGATTTTGTGTCAGCAAAATCAGATTCCAAAGTTTCTTTAATCACGCATAAAACGCCCTCTAAATTCTCTAAAATCTCATTATTCCAAAAACGCAAAATTCTAAAATTTTGTGATTCTAAATAAAAATCACGCTCAATATCCTCAAAATTTTGATTATGTTGTCCGCCATCACATTCGATAATAAGCCGTTTTTCTAGGCAAACAAAATCCGCGATATATTTAGAATCAATCACAAATTGCCGTCTAAACCTAAAACCTAGCTTTTTGCCACGCAATTCTTGCCAAAGTTTATTTTCTGCGTCAGTGGGATTTTTGCGCATTTGTCGGCTAAATTCTTTCATATATGGCGTAAGTTGGCGATGATTTTGGGATTTGTCGGTTTTTACCCACCCCCTAACCCCCTCCGCAAGGGAGGGGGAATCTTTAGACTTGTTTTGTGGTGGTAAAATAAAATGCTTCATAACTTCACTTCTTGGTCTATCTATTTTAGTTTTATCATAATAAATCTTGCGTATATCAAATGGGCGATATGCAATATCTTTGCATAAAATTTTATCAAATTCTTTATAATGTTCTTTGATTTGCGATTCTAAAATCTGCTCATTTGGCGCAATTAGTATTGAATCCCTACCGCTTACAATGCCCACACTAGAAACCCTAAACATATCCTTTACGCTTATGCCTTTGTCGTATTGCTCTCGTAATGCTTCATTTTGCGGGATAAAGAGATAAAATGGTGCTTTTGGTGCAAGTTCGCTCCACGCGACAGATTCAAGCCCATTGCCTTGCAAAAAGGCGTATTTGTCCTTGCGTCTGCCGTATAAATCATAATGATAAACCTTGCATTGTGGCGTGTTTGTGTATGTTTCCCATTTGATATGCGGGGGCGACTCAACCTTTATAATCGGTGGCGTGGGCTTGTTTTGGTTGTGTAATTTCACAAACACGCTTATACACACGCCTTGCATAATGTCAAAGACATTGTCATCTTTGCTGCCATTTGGCGCGACTTCTTTTTTTCTAGCGTTGCCGTGCAAATCCACAATGTAGATTGTATCAAAGGTGTTTAGCAAATGCCATCGCATACCGCGAAATGTGGGATTATCGATGAATCCATTATTTGAAATGATTGCAATAATGCCGTTTTCTTGGCTTTGGATTTTGGATTCGGCAAGGCGGATAAATTTCACATAATCATCTAAAAGCCACTTGGGATTTTTCTCATTTTGGAGTTTGCGCGATTCATAAATGCCCCTAAAATCCTTTTGCTTTGCTTTATCGCTTGGGTTTGCAAAGTAGGATTTTATGATGCGCTGTGCTTCGGCATTTAGATTTGCGTGGCTTGGCTCTAAACCATAGGCGATTTTGACTTCATCTTCATAAAGTCCTTTGTTTGCACTAGCACCGCTGTATGGGGGATTGCCCGTGATGATTAAAATGCTTTGTTCTTTTAGATTTTGCGCACCTAAAAACTCTTGGGCGAGTTCATACATACCTGCAAAAAGGGTGGATTTGGTGTTTTGCTCATCTTTGGCGGATTTGGCGTAGATAGTATTTGTAAGCAAAATATTAAGCTTTTCATTATCGCTTAAAGGGGCGTTAAATTCCTCTTTGAAAGATTGTGGGATTTTAAGATACGCAATCGTATAAGGGGCGATGAGAAACTCAAAGCCACTAAAACGATTGAGTAAGTTTTTGGGCTTGTAATGCCCCGAGTTTTTGGGTATGGATTCGAGTGCTTTACGAAATGCCTCTAGCAAAAATGTCCCCGTGCCTGTGGCAAAATCTAGTAGCGTGATAGTATCATTTTCTAACGCACTGCCTAGTCCTTTTGCCTTGCCAAAGTCGGCTTTAAGCGTGGAATCTATCGCATTTATGATAAAGCTCACAACCGCAAATGGCGTATAATACACGCCACGAAGTTCGCGCAATTTTGGGTCGTATTGGCTTAAAAAAGTCTCATAGAAATGCAAATACGGGTCTTTATGCAAATAATCGCCTAGCAAGTCTTTATCCGCGATTTTGTTTAGCTCTATGGTAATCTGCGCGGGGTCGATGTGATTTATAATACTTAAAATCTCTTTAATCAGCCATTTTAGCGAATCTAACTCATCTAAATTATCCAAAAATCCGCTCATCGCGCGAATAAGCGGGAAGGATTTGGGGATAAATTTTTTGGCATTGTATAAATCAATGGTTTCGCTCCGTGTGGCGTTTGGCTCTGTGGAGTTGTTTAGCCGTGCTAAAAAGAGCGCGTAAGTGAGCGTTTGAGCGAAGCTATCGCAAAAGGACTCAAAATCCAAATCCTTATACAAAATATCCCTAAAATTTTGGTAAAGCGTGGAGATTTGGGGATTTTGCGGGTTTTGTGTGAGAATGTCAAATACAAGCCGTGTGCGCTGTGCTAGGGATTCTGCAAATTCTAGGGCGGTGTTTATGGACTTTGGAGTTGCGCTAAAAAAGAGGGCGAAAAAATCTAAGATTTCGCTTTGTTTGGATTCTAGCGCGGATTTGTTTTTGAGAATTGCTTGAATCTCATTTAGGGCGCAAATGGTGATTTCTTGGGTAATTACGATTTTGCCTTTGTCATCTTTGGCGATGCGTAAAAAGCGCAGATAATCGGTGAGAATGAGATTGTCGCTTAGCGTGAGATATTTGGCGATTTGCGCCTTTGGATTTGCGTTTGACTCATCGATGAGACGCGCTAAATCCGCATTCACGCGTTTATTTTCAATGTAGCCTAGCGTTAGTCCATTTTGCGCTAGATTATTTTGCCCCCCCCCCCATTAAGGATTACTTGAAAGTCTGGCGCACCGCCCTTTTTTTCGCTTTTGTCATTGTTTGGCTCGTGGATAATGGCAATATTGCTAAAATCTTTGTGCGTGATTGCCAAATGCGCCAAAATCGCCTTAAAGAGATTCTCTAACGCGCTTCGGTGCGTATGCTCTTTGTCGCTCTCTTTTATCCCACAAATCGCGGTTAAATAATCGTGTAAAATCTGCATTTGCTCCCTTATTTTAGCCTTTTAAATTTTAAAATTTAAATTCCACAAACTTCGCGCATTTTTACAAGTATTTAGCGCAACGAAAACCCGCCAAGTGTGCTATTTAGCCCGCTAAATGCGCCAAGCACAAGGCTAGCACTCCCCTCTATCAAGCTATCCATAAAGGATTCAAATTTATCCTTTTTTAGCCACCGCTCTTGCTTTACTTTGCTTAAATTTTTTAGCTCCTCTATGGCGTTATTTTGCGAGCCTAGCGCGTCTATTAGCCCTAGCTCCAAAGCGGATTTTGCCGTGAAAATCTTGCCCTCTGCAAATTTTGCAGAATCCTCTTTTTTAAGCCCTCGCGCCTCCACCATATCACTCACAAAAATGTCATACTCCTCATTTATGAGATTTTGCAAAAACTCGCGTTCCTCCTCGCTCCACGCACGATATGGCGTGCCGATTTCTTTATACTCGCCCGCTTTTAGCACGGAGGGCTTGTAGCCGATTTTGCCTAGTAGCTCCTCGATATTGCTACCCGGGAAAATCACGCCTATGCTCCCTACCAAGCTCCCGCGATTTGCATAGATTTTGCGAGAGTATGCCCCTGCATAATACGCCCCGCTTGCCATAGTGCCTTGAGCGTGCGCGACTACGGGGATTTTGGCATTGAGCTCTTTGATTAAGTCCGCGATTTCCACGCTCGCGCCCACCGCGCCCCCCGGCGAGTCAATCACAAGCAACACACCTTTTATGGTGGGGTATTTGTTGATTTGCTCGATTTGTGCGCGCACAGCATTTGCGTTTATAATCGCGCCTTTTAGCTCGATTTTAGCAAGGTTTGGAATCTGCGTAGGCTCGCCACTAGGGGATAAAATCAACGCCACGATAAACAAAAACACAAATACCTTGAAATATTTTGCAATGAAGTCTAGTGCGCTTACTATCGCCCTGCCAATAGGGCGAAACACTTTATCAAAAATCCATATTTTATCAAACCACATTTGCACTCCTTATAAAAATATTGACAAAAGCCTTATTTGCACCAAAAGCCACAAAATCTAAAATCTAATCTATTTGCCTAAAAAGCAACCCCTGCATATCTCGTATCGCCCTATCTAGCCCCACCATAACCGCTCTAGAGATGATACTATGCCCGATATTTAGCTCGGTAATATGCGGAATCTCTACGATATTTCTTACATTATGGTAGTTTAGCCCGTGTCCTGCAAATACGCTTAGCCCTAGCTCTTGTGCGATTTTGGCACACGAGCTAAGCGAATGGATAGAATCTTGCAATTTAGATTCTAGCTCTTGTTGGGCTAGAGCAAGGTAGTTTAGCGCGTTGTGCGTGCGCTCGATATTGGAGTAGAGGGCTTCATAGATATTGGAGTATTCGCCTGTGTGTAGCTCTACTCCTAACGCCCCGTATTGCTTGGATAGCTCGATGGATTCTAGCTCGGGGTCGATAAAAGTAGAGACAAAAATATTACGGGCTTTAAACTCTTCGATGATATCTTTTATATTTTTAGAGCGCATATTTAGCCCACCCTCTGTGGTTAGCTCCTCGCGCTTTTCTGGGACAAGTGTTATTTTAAAAGGTTTTAGCTCGCACAACAAATCTACGATATGTTCATCGCAGGAGCATTCGACATTTACAGGGATATTTGAGCTAGTGATGACACGCTCGACATCATCATCTTGGATATGTCTGCGGTCTTCTCTTAAATGCAAAGTGATTTGCTCCACCCCACAATTTTTAGCGATAAATACCGCTTCTAATGGGTCTGGGTAGTTGATTTTGCGGGCTTCGCGCAGTGTGGCTATGTGGTCGATATTTAGCCCTAGTGCGACTTTTCTAAACATAGATTCTCCTTTTTTGTGGTTTTAGTTTGGATTTTGCGCTTTAAAAATAGAGTGTAATTCTAGCGCAATTTGTTGTTGGTTTTTATTAGTGGGTGGGGATTTCAAAAAATCTAGCATAATGGCTAAATGCTCCGTGCTAATCCCTCCTACAAAGCGAAAAATCTCCTCCCCCTTTGCGTCCAAAAACATAAGCGTGGGCGTAGCGCGAACCCCTAGTGCTAGGCTAAAATCTTTTTGGGTGGTTGAAAATGTCGCGGGATTTTTGGGCGGTGGTTGATTTTTTGAGTGGTGGTTTTTTTGTGGATTTTGTGGATTTTGCGTAGAGTTTTTTTGCGCTAATGATTTTGCTAAAAAAGGCAAGTTTATTTGCATAGATTCTTTAGATAAGATATTGATAAAATAGGCTTGGTAATGGGATTTTAGCGCGTCTTGGAGGGGGGTTGATTGTGCGATATTTTGAGAGATGGTTTTGCAGGGTTTGCAAAAAGGCGAGCCAAAAAAAAGCAAAATCGGCTTATTTGTATCGTGCTGCAAAATCTCTAAAGGGGCTTTAAAAACGCTAGATAGCGCAGAATCTACCTCGCTAGAAAAAAGCGCAAAAGGACTTTTGACAAAATCACTCGCCGTGAAATCTGGTGCTTTTTGCGCCTCTTTTGTTTTTTTATTATCTATTGCGTCTGGGATATTTTGCGCTTCTTGTTTATTTTTTGTTTCTTGCTTATCTTGCGTTTTTTGCGTTGGGGATTTTGTATCTGTGGGATTTTGTGAGGGGGCATCATTGCAAGCATTAAGCACGCACAACGCTACCAAAATCCAAACTAGCAAATGTAGGCTAGCTATGGCTTTTTTGTGTGGTAGCGATTTTGCTAGTCGTGCGAACAACATTGTGGCTAATGGCGGTGCTAATGGCGAGTGATTAGATTTTGCAAAGAAGTATCTAGCTGGGCTAGATTTCGCACTTCTTCGATTAGTCTGCCTTTTTTGTCAAAAAGATACACCACAGAGCTATGCTCTATGGTGTAGTCTAGGGCGGAGTCTTTTTGCTCTATTTTTCGCGAATGCACGCCATAAGTTTTTTTGATTTTTTCTAGCTCATCTAGCTCAAAAAGCAATCCATAAGAGCGGGCATAAAAATGCTTAGCGTAGCTGTCTATATCACTTAGGCTATCCCTCTGCGGGTCTAGCGAGACAAAAAGCAGGACAACCTCGCTAGAATCTTGCAGTTTTTCTATGGCTTGTGCGACTAACTGCAAAGTATTTGGGCATACATCTGGGCAGGATAAAAATCCAAAATATATGATTTTATATTTTCCATCAAAGTTTGACATATCTACGATGCCCTGCACACTTTTTGCACCACTAAATCCATAAGAATGGCTTTTTTGCAAACTCCAATACGCAAGCCCACCTAAAAACAACACGGTAAGCAAAATCCCCAAAGCGCGAAAAATACCTGAATTTGGATTAGATTTTGGAGTTTTAATAGTTTCTGGCATTGTTTCTCCTTACTTAAGTCTTAACCTTGTTTTGTGATTTTCTAGCTACAAATGCAAGAGAGAATCTTTAGCAAAATCCTACCGATACATATCAAAATCTACCGCAAAGCCCAAATCTCGCCCCTCATCATAAAGTTTTAGGCTATATTCCATCACTTCTTCTATGCAAACAGAGGGGATAAACTTACCATCATAGCGATTGTTGCCTGATTTTTTAAAAGTGATGATAGTTGTGCCCATATCCATATTTAGCCCCTCTAATCGCCCCTCTAATGCACGAAAATCCGCCCCCTCCACACGAAAAGTGATGGTTTTTAATGGACGAACGCTTTTTGGTATCATCTCTACTGTAACTGCTAGGGGGTCATTATTTGGCATAAGCACTTCGGTAGAATCTGCTTCTTTTGCCTCTTTTGCGCGAGTTCGGCGAGCTTGAGGAGTGTCGCCTGCTAGTTTTAAATCACACACTCTGCGATTTAGCAAGCAATTTCGCTTCTGCTTGTCATCTTCTTCATCTTGCTTAGCGACTTTTGTGCTATTTTTTAGCTTTTGGCTAACCGTGCTTATAGAATGTGCGATAGATTCTGCAGAAGTGTCAAATGAACCATTGCGAATCGAAAATATCACAATCGCACAAACAATCATAATGCCCGCAATAATAGCAAATTTGTTGTTATGACTCAATAAAGCTCCTTATTTTACGCTTTTTGCACCATTGATAATCGCTAAAACCTACTAGCAATCTTAAATCCTTTTGGTTAATTAAAGTTAATCTACCTTTGTTAATTTTTGTGTTTTTAGGCGTTGTGTCTTGGTGCGTTGCCTTTGTGGAGGGGGGTTTAGTTTAGTGATTATGGTGGCGTGGATTTTGTGGCATTTGGCTAGAATCTAGCATAATCCCAAGTGGTTGCAAATACTTGCTAAGTTCTTTTCTAGCGATGATTTTTGTTTTTATCGAAGTGGTAATTACCTCGCTATTTTTTGTAAATTTTAACTCTAGCGTTGCGTTATTGCCCGCTTTTAGCGCGGATTTTAGTCCTATAAACATTATGTGATAACTTTTGGGTTTTAAAATCAGGCTAGATTTTGGCTCTATGGCAAAAAAATCTACTTTTTGCATTTTTGATATGCCGTTTGAATCACTTGTAGTGTGGTGCAATTCTGTGGCATTGCTTATATCGCTATATGCAGAATTTAGCGTGATAGTTTCATCGCTTAGATTTTCTATTTTGCCAAATGCCGCGCTCATATTGTTGTTTGGGACATTTTCTACGACATAAAGCGTGATTTTTAGCGGGTTTTGTGGCGTTGATTTAGCTAGATTTTGTGCGGCTAGATTTTGGGGTAAAAAACCTCCTAGCAACATTCCTAATACAATTACGATTTGAAAAGCGGTTTTTTGCATAATGACTCTCCTTAAGTGTTGTTTGACTTAGATTTTGCTTTCCTTAAAACAAAATGGCGTTTTGACTTAGATTTTGCTTGTAGATTTTTACTTGCGATTTTTGGATTTTGCGCTTTTTAGATTTTTCGCATTTAGATTTTGTAGCAAATGCCCCCGCGCTTTTTTGACAAAAAGACATTGCCCAATTTAACTTAAGCGGTTGATTTCTTATCATTTTTGTGCCAAGATTTTATACAAATCTTGCTTTTGCATTTGAGCATTATATCTAAATTCTGCTTCTTTTAAGTGAAGCAAGAAATTCTCTTTTTTGATTCCTTGAAATTTGCTTAATCTATGTTTTGCATAGCCACTTTTGTTTGCAGTTGTAAGCAAAAACAAAGCAAAAACACACAGGTGTTTTCTTACCAGCTTCTCGCCATCTTTTTCCTCTTACTCTTTTAGCACCCAAAATCTATATCAAAAGGTTAATTTTATCAATCTCAATTTCGCCTTGCATTTTAGAAGTTTTTTCACATTCTTTGGCGATTAAAATGCGGATTTGATTGATGATTTTATCGACACTTTGACGAGAAATGTTGCTTAATTTTGCAATTTTAACCTATTCAATATCAAGACTGCTTGAAAAGCTACGAGCATAAACAAAGTAGAAACATATTTAAGAATCTTTTTTTAAAATCTATCTTGTTTTTGATTTTCTTAGCCTCTTAAATTCTTGCAAAGGTTTTTATTATGTGGTGGATATACTTGTTTTTCATCGTGTGCATCATAACTTAAAGCTCATTTATGTGGGATTAAGTTGGATTGAGCCTAACATTTTTAGCTACATTTGTCATATTTAAACACAAGTGAAGTAACTCGCAAAAAAAAGATGCCCACGCGGATTTTATACAAAATCCACTCGCAATGACGGATTTTTTTGTCATATTGAGGAAGTGAAACGACCAAATATCTCTATTTGCGTTTTTAGTTTTTGAGATATTTTGCTTACGCTTAAGTATGGCAAGGATTTTGGATACTTCGGGCGTTGCACTTAAGTATGACAAGCGTTGTCGTCATTGTGAGAGAACGCTAGTTAAGCGTGGCAATCCATAATTCAAACAAAATAGATTCCAGCGCGAAATCTAGCATTTTTCTAAAAAAATGTGTCCTTTGTTTTGCATAGCACATGACAAAACGCAATAAACAAACTTAGCAAAATAATGCGATTTTCAATCCGCAAACAAACAACACAAAATCAATAAAATCTCAAAAATTCCAAATATACTGAATGGTTAGAATATGTGAGCTATTTTTAGGCTCATAAAGTCCGATTAGCTTACCTGTGTAATCACTCATAGCCACCGCAGGAGAGCCCTCCACACTCCAATACTCATACACAAACCTAAAAGAGTTGATTTTATCATCTCTAGTCTTATAAGTCGCCCCTATAAACGCTTTTGCACCAAACCCCTCACTTTGCAATACATCTAAATTCTTGCTGTAATGCCATTTTGTCGAAGTGGATAAATGATTTCCCAAAATAAACGCATTTAGCCCACCCATATAATTTAATGCCCATTTTTCACTTAACTCTGCCTCGCCCTCAAGCTGGATAGGGACATAAAGATAGCCTTGCAATCTATCCATACTAAGCAAATCCGTGCGATTAAAATAATACCCCAAACCCCCTTGTAGATAAAGGCTCGCACGCTCTACCAAAAATGGCTTTAAAAAGTTATAACCTATTTTAAACTCCCCGTGATAAAAACTATTTGTCATAAAGCTAACAAGCCTTTTGCCATCTTTACTCTCATCGCTTGTATCTAGCACTCCGCCCGTGTATTGCCCTAGCGCGATATTTGCATCTAGCAAAAAATCTATTTTAAACCCACCACTTGCCACATAGCCTATGTTTCCATAGACATTAAACAACCCAAAATCAAGATTCATCACAGGTTTGCCCTGCGTATCTATCTCGCCATAATAATAATACCCCGTGCCTATTCCTAGCGACTTGTATAGTCCATTTTTTAGCAAGCTAGATTCTGCATAGGACTTATTTTGCCCGCCAAAAGCCAAAAAGCACACTACAAAAGCGATAAACAATCTGCGTAACATACATACTTGTATCTTGTTTGCTTGTATCTTGTTTGGCATCTCACACCTCCTTTAATACCCAAATCCAAATTGCAAGCCCGCATAAATGCTATCACTCGCAGGGTAGCGCACATTCGCGCTCGCTCCCGCATTTAGTCCATTTGTCTCTGGCTTGTTTGTCGTTGGATTTGCCTTTATGGTGATTGATTTTTGCTCGCCCGCACTTAGATTTTGGTAAGCCACATTTACCCTCGCAAAAAAGTAGGCATTTTTGCCCATTTTATACCTGCCACCTAGCCCAAATTTTAGTCCATAGCCTGAAATGATAGAATCTAGCGAAGCATCATTTGAGGTAAGATCAACCCCGCTAAAAGTTACGCTACCTCCCATAAGAGATACTCTAGCGACATACTCTAAAGCCCATTTTTGAGTTAAAACCGCTCCTCCATCTAGCTCTACAAAAAACCTTGTCAAAGCCAAACCTGTGGCATAAGGAGCATAAACAGCACCTTGCACAAATGCGTAAATCTCGCTACCAAAATTGATAAATAATGGATATTTCCACGCTTTCAAAGCAGAGGCAAGATTGTATCCACCTTTTGCCTCTGCTCCATACTCCATAAATACACCACCTTTAAAACTAAGATTACTCAAAGGCTGTGTGCCTATCTGTGTCGCACCTATGGGATATGCACCATAAATATTATTTGTCCCCGCGCCAAATCGCCCACTAAATTCTAGCTTGCCATAATCCCGCCAATTCCACCCAAGTGTGCCATTTATCGACATTAGCAAGCCACCTAGCCTGCTCGCTCCTGCTTTGTGGTGTAGATAGTCCGCACCTATACTTGCACGCGCTACAAACCCCGTGCGCTGTCCGCTATCAAGCATTTTTTGCGCTTGCGCTGTGTTTATAAAACTGCTTGTGAAAAATAGCGCAAATGCCACATAAAATGCTAGCTTTGATAGATTTTGATAAACAATGTGGCGACATAAAATTTGCATTTTTGGATTTTGTCTTTTTGGATTTTGCATTGTTACTCCTTATCTTAAAAATTGTATAAAAATTGTCTTGTTTTATGAAAATGTTGCATTTTTACAAAAAAAAAAAAAATGGTGTGGCAATATTTTTTCAAAATCTTTGCAAAACTTTGCAAAAATCCACAAAAACTTACAAAATATTCCAAAATCCAAAAATTCACAAAATCGCAAAAAAATGAGAATTTGGCTAGATTTTTAACCTAAATATGCTAGCATTTTGTTACATTGATTGCTTTGCGATAGGGCTTAGATAGATTTGTGCGCGACTTTTGGTAGGCAAAATCTAGCTTTGATTCTACGCATTGCGACAATAATCCAAAACAGGAGTTGTAAGATGAGACTTTCAGCATTTTCTATTATGGGCGCATTAGCTTGCGCAAGTTTGGTTAGCCATCTAGGTGCTGCACCAGCCAAAGCACCTGCGCAGCAAAGCACGGTAAATTGGGGCTACAAAGCACCAAAGATTTTGCCTGCAAAATGGGGCGATACGCCAGAATTTAGCGCGTGCAAAAACGGCAAATATCAATCACCTATTGATATAAAAATGGAAAATGTTTTCCAAGCAAATACCGCTAGCCCTATCAAATTTAACTACAAAGGCGATGTATTAGAAGTAGTAAATAACGGGCGAGGTATCCAAGTGAATTTCAAAGCAGGAAGCTCAATAAAGCTTGAAAAAAGCGAATACGCGCTTACTCAACTAGCTATCCACACGCCTTCAGAGCATAAAGTAGCGGGCAAATCTTTCCCAATGGAAGCACAACTAATCCACAAAGCAAAAGATGGGCAACAGCTAATCATAGCCGTGCTTTTTAATCAAAGCGGGGTAGAAAATCCAGCCATCGGCGAAATCCAAAAAGTGCTTCCTCAAAAAGAGGGCGATAAAGCAACTCTAGCAAAACTAGATTTAAGCTCGCTTACCAAAGGGCTAGAATCTTATATGAAGTTTAATGGCTCTCTTACCACTCCCCCTTGCACAGAGGGCGTAGTGTGGATAGTAAATACTTTGCCACTAGAGGCTTCAAAAGCGCAAGTAGGGGCATTTAGCAAAGTCATCGGCGCAAACAATCGCCCACTACAAAGCGCAAATAACCGCGTAATCGTAGAGACAGGGGACTAAGCGATAAGATTTCGCTTTTGCATAAGCGTTTGTTTGGGGGGCATTTGTTTTATGCGAGTTGCGTAAATGGATTTTGGAGGGGGGGGGTTTTGATTTTGGGATATTTTGCAGAATTTTTGAAGTTTTTTGCAAGATTTTGGAGTTTTTTGGAGGTTTTTATAAAAGAATGGGATTTTATACAACAAAAACTTTGCAAACACAATAACTTTTTACTCATTATTTTGACAATCACACAAAATAAAAATAACGCTTAACTTAATATCACGAAATAGACTTTTAAGCTATGATACACGATGCAAACAAGTATGTCGCTACACATAAACTTTTTATAATGACTTCTTAAAATCTAAAAAAAAACTTTTGCAAAGTATTCTTAAAACTTCATTCTTAAGATTCTTTGATTTTTAAGATTCTTTTGAGATATGAAAATCTCAAATTTAAACAAAATTTCTAGCCTAAATTTATGGTTTTAATCGCCATATTTAAGCGTGTATAATATATTTTGATTGATTTTTATGCTTTTAATTATTTTTGGTTATTTTGCGTGGATTCGTGTTATTTTGTGTTATTTGTCATTGCTTTTTGCGTTTTTTTCTTCCCACGCTTTGATTTCGGCGATAAGTGGGGCTATGTCATAGTTTTTGATTTTAGATTCCATTGTGGCTAAATATTTATCGATATTTTGGGGCGTTAAGATATGCGTCCCATTTGCGATTGCGTCAAGTTGCATTTGATTCATATCAAAGTAGTGGTGCGATGAATCACAATAATTTGCGATATTATCGGCATAGTCCAAGTCATCAAATCCATAGATTTTAGCGTTTTGCAGATTCGCGACTTCATTTACAAGCCATTTTAAAATCGCTTTTGTTTCAGCAAACATTTCCGCGCCATTTCTACCTTTGTGATATGCGTCTTCAAGCAACGGAAAAAGCGCGTAAAAAAATCGCGGATATGGCGGAAAAATAAGGCTAAATTCTATTTGCGGATTTTGCTTAATCATTTGCAATATGCTTTCTTGCAAATAGATTTTTTGTCCCTCAAAATCTAGCCGTTTTGTTTGCTTACTTTTTGGACGAAAATCATTTTTTACATATTCATTATATTGCTTTATGGCTTCATCTTTTTGCCCCTCGCCCCAATTTGCAAATCCGCCAAAATGCTTTTTAGATGAGCGATATTCATTTTGCGTTAATGTTTCTAAATCTTTTTTATCGCCCACACAATCCTTATCTTTGCTCCATTTTCTAGCACAACGAATGAATTTTTTATCCAAATATCGCTTATATTTTTGCCAAAATAAACCATCGCTATAAAGATTAGAATTTACGCGCCACGAAGTAGAATTTTCTTTATCCCCATTTAGCAAATAAGCGTCAATAGAAAAAATAATCTGTTTAATAATTTTGTGCTTTATAGCGTATTCAAATACGATTTTGCGCTCGTTAAAATCACTGCCTGTTAGAGTTAGATTTACCCATTTTCCACCTAGCTTTTGCCCTGCTTCTTTTGCCGAAGTATTTTCTAACATAGAAGTGCCTAAAATAACGCTATCAAAATCTACATTGTCAATAATACCCTTTGCTTGAAGGCGCATATCGCTATGGTAAGTCATAGCGCGAAAATACGGCTTATGAAATAGCATAAATGGGTCATAAATATAAAGCAAAATGCCAAGTAACGCGCTTATCACACACGCCACGCATAAGATTCCTGCAAAGAAAATGGAGAAATTTTTGTAATTTTTTGTGCTTTGATTCATACTCGCCCCCTAAAAGTTGAAATACAAAAATGGCGTGTATGCGTTTGAATCAAGCACATTTGCAATCATAGCCCACACACTCGCATAAAACAGCGCAAGAGTGAGCGCAAATCGCGTAAATACCGCGCCACCTTTTAGCCAAATCTTTTTGCCGTAGATTCGCGCTGAAATGCTGATTTTTAGGATTTTGGTGTCAAAATTTTTTAGCATTTCAAAGCTGTTTTTACACGCAAGGCACACGATAAACGCACAAATCGTGTAGATTAAAATCTCATTTGTTTGGGCGTGAATCTCATTAAAAATTTTGCTCCATTTTTGTGGCAACTCTACCCACACAATCCCAAACATACCTTTGAGTAGATTTACCGCACCGCTCACATTCTCCGCACGAAAAAATATCCAAGCGATATTCACAAAATTAAATGTGATAAACCACGCAAGGATTTTGTAGATTTTGCTTTGGGTGAATGCTAAAAAGCGCGACTTGCCGACTTGTCCCCCATCATTTGTAAAGTTTGAATCCAAAAATTCCCCCTCCCTTGCTGATAACAACTTCAAAGATTCCCACTCCATTGTGGAGTTGCCACTCTCTTGTCCCCCCTCCCTTGCGGAGGGGGCTAGGGGGGTGGGTAGATTTATTATTTAAAAATTGTGCGCTAACATTTTTTTGCACTTTTAACCCACCCCCTGTATCCCCCTCCGCAAGGGAGGGGGAATTTTTGGATTGCTTCGTTGTTTTTGCTTCGCTCAAACTGCCTCGCAATGACGATTCGTTTAAATCGTTCGTGCTTAAAACAATCGAAGTATTTGCGGTGTTGCTTTCGTGGTTTTTGCTGAATCGACACAAGGATAGCGGACTTTGCGTCCGTGCCTTGTGGCGATTTAGCAAATCTGCGGAATGAATACCCAAAGACAAATTGCCAACCCACCACGAATAGATTCGATGAATCACCATTGCCACTCCGTGCAACACTCCCCAAATCACAAATCCCCACCCTGCGCCGTGCCAGATACCGCTTAAAAATGCTACGATAAAAAGATTTCGCAAATTTAAGATTTTACCCATTCGATTGCCACCAAGCGGAATATAAAGACACTCTTTTAAGAAACGCCCCAAAGTGATATGCCACCGCCTCCAAAATTCTGCGATATTTAGCGATTTGTAGGGCGAGTTGAAGTTGAGCGGTAGCACTATGCCAAACATTAGGGCAAGCCCCATTGCCATATCGCAATATCCGCTAAAATCAAAGTAGAGTTGAAATGTGTAAGATAGCGAAGTCGCCCAAGATTCGGCTATGTTTAGCAC
>NZ_JBSIUV010000049.1:0-16215 GCF_053654515.1 Helicobacter sp. T3_23-1059
AAAAATTATTGGATTATAAAATTCCGTTTTATATAGTCCCATAAGCAATGGCTGTGTGCTTATAGCTTCTTGTGAATAAAGATAACAAAATGATAAAGCTATGCAATAAAATAATTTGTTTATGATTCGCCTAATCATTGTAAATCCTTTGCAAAGAAATAATAAAATTTTGGCTTCTCTTGCTTTAGTTATTTATTGTTTTTGTGATTTACTAATAATTTAAAGCTCAATTTAACTTAAGCGGTTGATTTCTTATCATTTTTAGTAAGATTTTATACAAATCTTACTGTTTAATTTGAGTATTATACCTAAATTCTGTTTCTTTTAAATGAAGCAAAAAATTCTCTTTTTTGATTCCTTTAAATTTGCTTAGATATATGTTTTGCATAGCTCATTCTGCTTGCAGTTGTAAGTCAAACGAAGCAAAAAAACACAGGTGTTTTTTTGACAGCTCCTTAAGCCTCTTTTGCCAAGCACTCATCTAGCACCGAAAATCTATATTAAAAGATTGCTTTCATCAATCTTTATTTTGCTATTTAATTTAGATATTTTTTCGCATTTTTTTGTGATTAAGATTCTAATGTTTTTGCAAAATTTATCACACTTTTTATTGATAGTTTTTTGAAAATCTTTACAAATTTTTGCAATTTTTATCGCTTCAATATCTAAACTTTTTGCAAAGTTAAGAGCATAAGCGAAGTAGAAAAATATTTAAGAATCATTTTTTTAAATCTATCTTGTTTGTGCCTCTGAAATTCTTGCAAAGGTTTTTATTATGTGGTGATATACTTGTTTTTCATCGTGTAAATCATAATTTAAGACTCCTTTATGTGGGATTAAGTTAAAGAGAGTCAAAATTTATTCGCAAATCGTGCTTTGATAAATCATATAGGCTTTTTAATAAAATTTTCACTATACTTTTGCTTTCCAAACACCAAAAACAAAAGGAGAGAAAATGCGAAGTGATGTGATAAAAAAAGGCTACTTAAAAGCCCCAAATCGCTCGTTACTGCGGGCGTGTGGGGTGAGCGAAGAGGATTTTGATAAGCCCTTTATCGGCGTGGCAAATAGTTACATAGACATAATTCCCGGGCATTTCTACCTCAATCAATACGCCCAAATCATAAAGGACGAAATCCGCAAAAATGGCTGTGTGCCCTTTGAATTTAACACAATCGGTGTCGATGATGGCATAGCTATGGGGCATAGCGGTATGCTCTACTCCCTGCCAAGCCGTGAAATCATCGCAAATTCTGTGGAATCTGTGATGAATGCTCACGCCCTTGACGCGCTTATTTGCATACCAAACTGCGATAAAATCACACCGGGTATGCTTATGGGCGCGTTGCGCGTGAATGTGCCGACTATCTTTGTAAGTGGCGGTCCTATGAGGGCGGGATTTAGCGCAAAAGGCGAGAAACTCACGCTAAATAGCGTCTTTGAAGCGGTGGGCGCGTATGAAGTCAAAAAAATCACAGAATCCGAGCTCAAAGACATAGAGTGCAAAGCCTGTCCTAGCGGTGGCTCTTGTTCAGGGCTTTTTACGGCAAACTCGATGAACTCGCTGTGTGAAGCAATGGGAATCGCGCTATGTGGCAATGGCACGGCGTTAGCATTAAGCGATGAGAGAGAGAAACTACTGCGACAAGCTGCAAGGCGAATCTGTGAAATCGCGCTAGAATCGGTGTCAGATTCGGACAAAGCCGAGCGATTTAAAATCCGCAATATCATCAACCGCGCCTCCATTCGCAACACAATGGTGGTGGATATGGCTATGGGTGGAAGCTCAAATACGATTTTGCATATGCTTGCTATTTCGCGCGAGGCTGGCGCACCGCTTGATATAAAAGAGCTCAACGACATAAGCAAAAAAATCGCCCACATTGCCAAAGTCGCGCCGAGTCTGCCCGAAGTGGCGATGGAAGACATTGGCAACGCGGGAGGCATAAGTGCGGTGATTAAAGAGATTTCACGGCGTGATAATGGATTGCTTGACTTAAATGCGCTTACAATCACGGGGGAGAGTTTGGGCGAGCGGATAAAAGACGCGCAAATCAAAGATGAAAAAGTCATTCACAAGGTGGAGAACGCCTACTCGCAAGTGGGCGGACTAGCGATTTTATTTGGCAATCTCGCAGAGCAGGGCTGCGTGATAAAAACGGCGGGAATCACGGGAGCGCGAAAATTTAGCGGAAAAGCCGTAGTTTTCAACTCACAAGAAGACGCGATAAAAGGCATAATCAAAGGCAGAGTGCAAAAGGGCGATGTGTGCGTGATTCGTTATGAGGGACCAAAGGGGGGTCCTGGAATGCAAGAAATGCTCTCCCCCACAAGTCTCATAATGGGAATGGGCTTGGGTGCTGATGTCGCGCTCATCACGGACGGGCGATTTAGCGGGGCGACACGGGGACTAAGCATAGGGCATATAAGCCCTGAAGCCGCAGAGGGAGGGCTTATCGGGCTACTAGAGGACGGCGACATCATCGACATTGATGTGGATAGCTATGAAATCAATGCGAGATTAAGCGAGGCGCAAATCACGGAGCGAAAAGCGAAATTTACACCCTTGCAAAAGCCTCTGCATTCTCGCTGGCTCTCACAATATCAAAAGCTCGTAAGCAACGCAAGCAACGGCGCAGTGCTTGACTTGGAGTGGTTTAAGTAGAATTGAATCTTAAATATTTATATTTTTAAGATACAATTGCATTAAATTTGACATACTATGGAGTAAAAAATGAAATTTGAACCAGAAAAGATTTACATAGCAAAACTACTAAGCGAAGACGGACAAAAATTTGTAATCCCTGAATATCAACGCCCTTACCGTTGGGGCAAAGATGAGTGTGAAACACTTTGGAATGACATTTTAGGTGTTTTTGGTGATGGTAGCGATATTGAAGAATATTTTTTAGGTTCTATCGTTACTTACAAAAATAATAATGGCGAACTTGAAATTATTGATGGACAACAAAGAATCACAACGCTGACATTGCTTTATAGGGCATTTTATGAGGCATTAAAGAATGAAGAAGAATTTGAAAAAGGTGATTATCCAAGAGATTTTGGCAAGTGTATTTGGGATTACGAAAGAGATAAGGGATTGCTTTTTAATAAATGCCATTTAAGCAGTCAAGTCGTTACAGATACTGACGAAAAAATTTTGAGACAGCTTTTAAGTGAAAATTGCAAAGTTGATGATAAACATTCAAATTATGCAAAAAATTACGACTTCTTTTTCGATAAATTGCAAAATTTTAAAAAACTAAGCTGGAAAAAATTTTGCGATATGTTTTTAGGCAAAAAACTCTTTGTTTTGCTTGTGGTTTGTGATAGTCAAGAATCTGCTATGACTATTTTTAATACTCTAAATTCTCGTGGTTTGCCTTTGTCAAACGCTGATATTTTAAAAGGTTATATTTATAAAAAGAGTGAATCTAAAAATGAATTTGCAAATACTTGGAAAGAAATCGAATCAAAAGTTGAAGATAGTGATAATATCAAAGATTTAGACTTTTTATTTTTACAATATATGCACATTGTGCGTGCTGAAAACGAATATTTTGATACAACCGTGCCTAGCGTTCTTGATTTTTTTACCAAAAAAGATGAGAAGAAAAAATGTTTTGGTGCATTGCAAGATTGGCTATATAAAGATGAAACTATGCCATTTATTTCAAATTTAGCTGATTTTTGGATAAAACCTGAAAATTATTTGAGCAATAAATCAAGAAGATATATGAGTATATTAAATTTATTTCAAAATGATACTTGGAAATTTTTTGTTAGTTATCTTGTTTGGCGCAACAAAGAATATTTTAAAGATGAGCAATTTAACAAAGAAAAATTTAGCATAGAATTTGACAAATATTTACCAGAACTTACGAAGTTTATCACATTACCATTTTTAAATAATAACGCTACAACTGATACTATCAAAGAGATTGTTTTTAAAATGAATGTTAATTTATACAAAGGTGTTAATCTTGCCGAAAGACAATTAAAACAAATCATACCTACCGAATCGGAATTTTTCAAAACAACAGAAAATTTTGATACAAGAAAAACAAAATATCTTTTATTCTTGTATGCCTATATTTATGATAATTTTCAAAGCGACATTAGCTCTACAAAACTTGAAGTAGAACATATTTTGCCCAAAAAATGGCAAAATGCACATTTTAATGATTGGAACGAAGAGTTACATAAAGATTATTTAGAAAAAATAGGAAATAAAATTTTGCTTGACAAGAGAAGCAATATAAAGTGCGTTGAAAACTTTTTTGCACAAAAGCAAAAAGAATACAAAAATATATATGAAAAAGCAAATCTAAAAGAAGTTTATGATTTGGGTTGCAGAGCTAAAAACATTTGGGACAAGGATGATATAGATGAGAGAAGTATGGAAATTTATAACAAATTGACAAACTTTTTGCAATCGTAAATACGCTATCTATTTTTGCATATTAGCACGATTGAGAGTGGCAAAGAAGCGCGAATCTTAAACGCACTTGCAAAAATTAAGTCAAATCTCACGCAAACCAAACACGATTCGCGTTTATGTGAATCGCTAATTTCAAAATCCTAATATTTCAAAAACCACTCGGCGATTTTTTTTTGCTGTCATTTGTCTTTGTGAGAGCCAACATTAAAAGCACACGCGCTTTTTGCGGATTCAAATCCTCTGCGGATATAAATCCTATCTTTTTGTCCGCTTCGTTCACGGCACAAAAGCCATTTTATGGTTGTGAGCATTATCCATATTGTGATTATGTGATTTTTGATATTGATTCTGTCCTGTGGGATTTAGTTTGCCCTGATTGTGGGGATTATCTGCGCGTAAGATTTGGCAAGTATGGCAAATTTATTTCTTGCAATGGCTATCCGTATTGTCGCTATACAAAGAGTTTTAGAGATGATTTTTAGTGGTTTTGTGCGTCATTTGTTTTTTAAATCTAGCATAAAAACACATTTTTAAGATTTTGGCAAAATCTAGCATTGTTTTTTGTCGCATAATGTGCAAAATCTACACATTGCGCTTTATAATCCACCACTTTTTGACTGAAATATTAACTTTTCTAAACAATAATTTTTAGCAATACACAAAAAAGGACATAAAATGCAAACTATCCAAAACTCGCTAAATCTAGCGCAAAATCTACTTACGCAAACTACTCAAAATATGAGTGGACATGAAAAAGCATTTCATCACAAAATGCAAAGACTGCTCCAAAATCCGCGCAACAAAGCCTTGCTAATTGAATTGCTTGATAGGGCGTTTCGTAGCAAAAATTGCGCGGTAAATTTTGAATCTATCTCTCACACGCTACAAAAATATGGCATAGCGGATTTTTTTAGCGCAGGCGAAAAAATCCTGCTTGTTGCGTTTCTAAGCTTTGGGCGTCTTGCGCCAAATCTTAGCGTGCCATTTTTTGTGCGACATTTGCGAGATGATACCAAATCACTCGTGCTAGATTCTGTCAATCTGCAAAATCATAGTGCGAAGCGAAAGTCCCAAAATATCACGCTAAATATTAACTTAATCGGCGAGGAGGTGTTGGGCGAGGGTGAGAGCGCATATCGTATCAAAAAATATGAGGACGCCCTAAAAAGCGAGTTTGTAAGCTATATCTCTATCAAAATCACTACGATTTTTTCACAAATCAATATTATTGATTTTGAATGGTCAAAAAATGAGGTTGTAAAGCGACTTTGCCACCTCTACCAAATCGCAGAGTCCGAGCAAAAAAAGCAGGGCGTGGAAAAATTTATCAATTTAGATATGGAGGAATTTAGGGATTTAGAGCTAACGGCTATGGCATTTATGGAAAGCGTTGCAAAGTTTGATTTACGCGCTGGAATCGTGCTTCAAGCATATATCCCTGATTCATTTCATTATTTACAAAAATTATTTGAGTTTTCAAAAAATCGTGTCAAAAATGGCAAGCCACCTATCAAAATCCGTTTTGTTAAAGGTGCAAATATGGAGAGCGAAGAGACTATCGCAAGTCAAAAAGGCTGGGCATTGCCGACATTTTCGCGCAAAATACACACCGATAGCAATTACAAAAAAATGCTAGATTTTGTGTTGCAAGGGGATAATTTTAAGTTTATAAATATTGGCATTGCAAGCCATAATATCTTTGAAATCGCTTATGCTTATACGCGCATAAGAGAGGCAAATGCGCTAGAATCGTTTAGCTTTGAAATGCTGGAGGGAATGAGCTTGCAATGTGCTAATGAAATTTCAAAACTTCATAATCTCGTGCTTTATGCGCCTGTGTGTGAAAAAGAGCATTTTAACAACGCCATTGCGTATTTGGTGCGCAGACTTGATGAAAATACGAGTGAAGATAATTTTATGCGACTTTTTTTTAATTTGAGGGTTGATTCTCCCGCGTATAACGCACAAAAAGAGATTTTTTTGGATTCTATAAAAGGCATAGATTCTCTTAATAACGCAACGCGCAGAATCCAAAATCGAAATATTACAGAATCTATTTCAAAGCAAGAATTTTTCACAAACGAAAGCGACACGGATTTTATCCTGCCACAAAATCGCGCGTGGGCATTGGCGATAAAACGCGATTTTGAGCATTTAGCGGGGGTTGAGATTTTTCCTGTAATTGGCACAGAAATAAAAGATAAAAGTCTTGCCACAATGCAAGTGCGCGATAAAATCGATAATGAAACAATCGGCATCGTGCATTTGGCAAGGGAGGCGCAAATAAAAGAAGCATTGCAAGTCGCAAAAAATTGCGCTACAAAATCCCACGAGAAAATAGCGCAGATTTTAAGCAACGCAGCGCAGATTTTGCGAAACAAAAGAGGCGAGTTAATCGGCGTTGCCGCAAGGGAAGTAGGCAAGACTTTTGGCGAGATTGACGCAGAAGTAAGCGAGGCGATTGACTTTGTGGAGTTTTATCCGCATTCGCTAAAAGTGCTAAAATCACAAAATCCAAATGCAACATTTAGCAAAAAAGGCATTTGCGTGAGTATCGCCCCGTGGAATTTCCCAATCGGCATAAGTGCTGGAAGCATTAGCGCACCTTTGGCAGCGGGGAATGCCGTGATTTATAAACCATCTTCGTTATCTACAATCACGGGTTATAAACTTTGTGAGTGCTTTTGGGAGGCTGGGATACCAAAAGATATGTTGATTTTTTTGCCTGCTAAGGGGAGTGATATTAGCACGCACCTTTTAAGCGATTCGCGCATAAATTGCGCAATTTTAACAGGGGGCGAAGAGACGGCATATAAAATGCTAAAAGCAAATCCTACGCTACTTTTGAGTGCTGAAACGGGTGGCAAAAACGCCACGATTGTAACCAAAATGGCAGATAGGGATTTGGCGATAAAAAATATTATCCATTCTGCTTTTTCAAATTCTGGGCAAAAATGCTCAGCCACCTCGCTTTTGGTGCTTGAAAAAGAAGTCTATGATGACGCAGGGTTTAGAAATGCTCTAGTCGATACGACAAAATCGCTAAATGTTGGCTCACCTTTTTGTCTAAAAAATAAAATTGGAGCATTAGCAGATAAACCCGATAGCAAGGTGCAAAGGGCGTTGAGTGAGCTAGCACCAAATGAAGAGTGGGCGTTGCCCCCTAGTTTTGTAGATGAAAATCAGCATTTGATGCGACCGTGTATCAAATACGGCACAAAGATTGGGGATTTTACGCATAGCACCGAACTTTTTGCGCCGATTTTAAGTGTGATGTGTGCGGACAATCTTGCACATGCAATAGAGATTGTAAATGCCACAGGGTATGGGCTTACGGCTGGGTTAGAGAGTTTAGATGAGAGGGAGTGGGAGTATTTTAGCGCGAATATACAAGCGGGGAATATTTATGTAAATAAGCCAACCACAGGCGCGATTGTCCTGCGTCAGCCATTTGGTGGCATAAAAAAATCTGCTATTGGATTTGGACGCAAGGTGGGGGTTTATAATTACATTACGCAGTTTTTGGATATTTCACAACAAGTCGCAGATAGCAATCTAGCGCAAAATGATATTAGCGATAAAATAGCGATGATTTTGGCGTGTAAAAATACCCCTCCCCAAACCCCTCGGCTAAGGGGAGGGGATTTTATAGATTCTCCATCCCTTTTGGATTTGCACAAAAATCCTCCATTCATTGCGGAGGCTAAATCATCTTGTCCCCCCTCCCTTGTAGATGATGCTTCCAAAAATCCCCACTCCCTCGCGGATTTGCAACCTTCTTGTCCCCCCTCCCTTGCGGAGGGGGTTAGGGGGTGGGTAAATGCGCTAGATTCTACGCAAAAATCAGCCTTGCAAAAAGCGCAAATTATGGCGCAAAGCTACGCATACTATCACAAAAACGAGTTTAGTGCGAAGTTTGAATTTGTCAAAGTGCGCGGGGAGGAAAATATCTTTTTTTACACAAAGATTTCAAATCTAGCATATAGAATCGTAAAAAGTGATGAGTTAAGCGATATTTTGGGGGTTATCATTGCGGCAAATATTATGGGGATTTTGCTAAAAGTGAGTTATGAAAATGGCGATAAAAATATGGATTTTGTCAAAAAAGTATGCGAGATTTTATCGCTAAATGCGGATTTTGTCTGTGAAGGTGCAAGTGAGTTTGCAAAAAATATTGCAGATTTTGAGCGAGTGCGTTACCACGCAAAGCCCGATAAAAGCGATATAATTTATCAAAACGCAAGCGCAAATGCCAAAATCATCATTTCACAAAAACCTCTTATAAATGGGCGATTTGAGTTGCTTTATTATGTCAATGAAAAATCATTAAGCATTTCTTATCATCGCTATGGTAATTTGGGTATTCGTGGCGTGAGAGAATCTAGCGCAAAATCCGCAAAATCTCGCAATGATATTTCTTGTCATATTGAGCGTAGTGAAGTATCTCAAAAAAATAAAAGAGATTCTTCGCTCGTTGCACTCGCTCAGAATGACAAAATAAAAGCAGATTTTGCAAGTGTAAATTGCCACGATTCTGCTGATGCAAAATCTCGCAATGACGCAAGATTTGCAAAATCAAATACCCACCCCCTAGCCCCCTCCGCAATGGAGGGGGGAACAAGTTGATTTAATCTCCACAAGGGAGGGGGAACGAGGCGATTCAACCTCCGTAAGTGAGGGAAAGCAAAAGACAAATCGCTCCGCAAGGGAGGGGGGAAGTTTTGGGAGAATCCTCCGCAGATGAAAAACAATCTAAAAAAGCCCCTCCCCTTGCGGGAGGGGTTGGGGGGGGTCTCTTACTTATAAAAAAGTAAAATTATTTGACGCAGAATCTAAATAAAAGGAATCAATAATGGAAATCGTGCATATTAGTTTTGAAATCGCGGTAATGTTTATCGCATACTCGGTGTTAATGCTCTACATTGGATTTTATTTTTTTAAGAAAAATAAAAACACGGAGGATTATTTTTTGGGTTCGCGCTCGCTTGGACCCGTAGTCTCTGCGCTATCTGCTGGGGCGAGTGATATGAGCGGGTGGCTACTTATGGGATTGCCCGGGGCTCTTTATGTGAGTGGATTTATAGAGAGCTATATTGCCATTGGGCTAACGATTGGAGCTACGCTAAATTGGGCATTTGTGGCGAAGCGACTTCGCATTTATACAAGCGTGGTGGCAAATAGCATTACTATCCCTGATTATTTTGAAACGAGGTTTGATGATGACAAGCACATTTTGCGTGTGGTGTGTGCGGTGGTGATTTTGGTATTTTTTACTTTTTATGTGTCTAGTGGGCTAGTTAGCGGGGCAAAATTGTTTGAAAGCACCTTTGGATTACGCTATGAATACGCGCTTAGCACGGGGGCTTTTATCATCGTGGCTTACACATTTTTGGGCGGATATAAGGCAGTGTGCTGGACAGATTTGATTCAGGGGATTTTGATGATGAGTGCGCTTGTTGTCGTGCCCTGCGTGATGTTATATCATTTGGGTGGATTTAGCGAAGCAATGCAAATCGTGCGTGAAATCAAGCCAAATGCGCTATCTATGGGCGAGGGGGCGAGTGTGGTGGCTATCATATCGGCATTAGCGTGGGGGCTAGGGTATTTTGGACAGCCTCATATTTTGGTGCGATTTATGTCGATTCGTAAGCCAAAAGAGATTCCGCTAGCGACAATTATAGGCATTTCGTGGATGGCGATTTCGCTTCTTGGGGCGTGCTTTATCGGTGTTTTAGGCATTGCTTATATTTATAAATTTGATTTAGCCCTAAATGACCCCGAAAAGATTTTCATCGTAATGAGTCAGCTACTTTTTAATCCTTGGATAGCAGGGATTTTGCTATCTGCGATTTTAGCAGCGGTTATGAGCACGGCTAGCTCACAGCTTCTTGTCTCTAGCTCGACAATCGCAGAGGATTTTTATAAACGCATTTTTCACAAAGAGGCAAGCTCTAAAATGGTGATGAATCTAGGTAGGGCAGGGGTTTTAGCAGTCGCGCTAATCGCATTTGTGATTTCTACGGACAAAGATTCTAGCATTTTAAGCATTGTGGCGTATGCGTGGGCTGGGTTTGGAGCGAGCTTTGGCTCGGTGATGATTTTTTCGCTATTTTGGGGGAGAATGACTAGACTTGGCGCAATAAGCGGAATGATAACAGGTGCGCTTGTGGTGGTGGCGTATAAAAATATCCTTGCTGAAATGCTAGATTTTCATATTTATGAAATAGTCCCGGGATTTGTATGCGCAAGTGTGGCAATTATCATCGTTAGCCTATGTGGCAAAGTGCGGGAGGGGACAAAAAAGGCATATCAAAAAATGTTAGATAATTTATGAAAGTTTAGCGCGTGGATTTTGATTAGCGCGTGGATTTTGATTGCGCGTAAAATTTGATTGCGTAGGTAGTTTTTTGTAATGTTGCAAATAATTTATAATAGGTTTTAACGCCTCTTTGCTAACCTCTAAATCTAGCTTCATAATGCTTAAAGGAAAGCCAAAGGATTCTAGCTTTACAGCGTCTTTTTGGGTAGTCAAAATAGAAGTGGTGTTGGTAGAATCTAGCCATTTTTTTACTTGATTTTTATCAAATCGTGCGTGGTCTTTTAGCGTGATTTTAGCTACGATATTTTGCGCGTGATTTTGCAAAAATTCTTCTAGCCTCGTAGGGTTTGCAATGCCGCTTAGAAGTAGCATTTTTTCACTAGGATTTTGCACGGTAACTTTGCGGACAAAATCCACCCCTTCTTGTAAAACAATTCCATTTTGTAAAACAACATTTTTTTGATATGTTTTGTTCTCATTTTTGTCGGGCTGGTTGCTGTGCTGATTTTCGCTTTGTGGGGTTTGGTATTGGTTATAGATTTTGGGAGATTCTCTATAAATCCCGCTTGGCAAGCAAAATCTAAAATACGGCTTTATTTTAGGACGCAAAATAATGTCAAATTTGCAAAATCCAAACCTAAATCCATCATCAAGTAAAATGATTTTCGCGCCATTTTTGATAGCTTCTTGCAAGGCTTTTTTGCGATTTTCACATACGATTAGCGAGATTTTTTGCTCGCTTAGATTTTGGGCGATTAGGTAGGGTTCATCGCCTGCTTGCAATACGCTTTGTAAAATCTCCCCATTTTTTGCCACCCACACAAGCCCCTTGCTTTGCCTGCCATATCCGCGAGAGATGACATAGATTTGTGTGTAATGTTTTTGGCTCAAAAAACGCGCTAGATAAATGATAAAAGGCGTCTTGCCACTCCCGCCTGCGATTAGATTTCCTACCGAAATGATAGGCACTCCAAAATCTTTTTTTGCTATGTTTTGGATTTTTCGCTTCAATGACGCGATACAAAAATACACAAAACTACAAGGCAATAGAAAAAAAGCTAGCATTTTTTGAATCAAAGTAGGGGCGTAAAAATAACTATCTAAAAAATGTTGTTTTTGGTTTTTGGTGTGCGTTTTGTGCGTGCTAGAATGTTGGGCATTAGATTTTATGGGATTAGGTTTTTTGGCATTGGGTTTTGTAGGTAGATTTTGTAGCGTTTTTTTTTGCATATTTTTTCTTTACAATCAATGGATAAAAATCTCAAGGGATAAAAATCTTTGGCAATGAGCGTTTAAATAGATTTTGGGATATGCGTTTTTTTGCCATTTTTACCACTTCTTTTGGGAGTAGGTTTTCTTGCGAGTCGCGTAGATTTTTGAAGTCCAAAGTTTTTATGTTGGTAAAATTTTTTACTTGCCTAAAATCCCCATATTTTTTGCAAATCGCCTCTAGCGCAATGTCGATTTTAGCATAACTAAATCCTAGCTCGCCCTCATCGCTTTGCCCTGCGTATAAATCAGCACTCGGAGGTTTAGAAATGATAGATTTTGGGATTTTTAGCATTTTTGCTAGGACAAAAATCTCGCTTTTATACAAAGAGCCGATAGGGTTTATCGCGCACGCCAAATCCCCAAAAATCGTCCCATACCCAAGCATTAGCTCAGATTTATTACTTGTGCCGATGACTAGGGCTTTTTTGCGTGATGAATAATCATATAAAAGTGCCATTCTAAGCCTAGCACAAAAATTTCCCATTTCAAGCGGGGTGGGGTTTTGAGAAGCAGGATTTTGCAAAGTGGGGTTTTTGGAAGTAAGATTTTGTGGGTTAGGATTTTGTTGGATAAAATCTTTTTGCGTGGTATTTTTGTGCGAATCCAAAAACTCTTTTTGGTAATTTTTTAGTGGCAAAATCTGTAATGGTAGATTAAATTTGTTTGCTAGCTCTTTTGCGTGGGTTAGAGAGTCTTTGCTAGAGCTGCTAGATGGCATAGATAGGCAAAAAACTTCTAGTTGAGATTGTTTGCTTGCCTTGTGGCAAAGGGCTGCAACTACGGCAGAATCTATCCCGCCACTAAGCCCTAGCACGAGATTTTGCACTCCTCTTTTTTTTGCTTCTTTTTGCAAAAATTTTACGCTTTCTTTGATGAAGTTTTGGTAATATTTTTGGCTTTTTATGATAGTAGTTTTGCTCATTTTGTCCCTTAGATTTTGGCTTAGATTTTGAGTTTGTGGTTAGCTAGCATTTAGCTTTTTATTTGGTATAATACTACGATTTTTTAAGTAATGCAAACTTTACAAAATGCAAATTTAGGCTATGTTTTTATCCTAAAATCTATCATACACAAAAAGGATATAAATGTCTCAATTTATCGAAATGCTAAAAAAAGATAAATCTCGCTATATTACAGGCGCGGTGCTGATAGCTTTTGTAGCACTGCTTATTTATATCAATAATTCATTTGTTATGTGGGCTACTCTTGGCGTGCTATTTTTGCTAGGATTTAAAGAGAGCCTAAACCTATACGAAATCCAAGATGAGCCGTATTTGTATATCATCGCTGTGGCGGTGTGGATAGCTGCGCTTTTTAATGCAAGTCCGATTATTTGTGGCGTGTGCGCGTGTATGGTTTTGGCTTCTTATCTTGCTTTTAGACAGGAGCTAAATCCCAAAAATATATTGCCGTTTTTGTATCCTGTGATTCCGTTTTTGGCGTTGTATAGCATATATGTGAATTTTGGTTTGACAGGCATTGTGTGGCTTATTTTAATCATAGCTTTATGTGATATTGGTGCGTATTTTGGGGGGCGTTTGTTTGGCAAAACTCCTTTTAGTCCTACTTCGCCCAAAAAAACGATTGAAGGGGTGATTATCGGGCTTGCGTTTTGTGTGGTGGTGGGAAGTGTGGTTGGCATTTGGGCGTTGGGAGTGAATTTTTTTGCGTGCATTTTGCTAAGTATGTTTGTGGGAGTTTGTGGGGTGTTTGGCGATTTGTATGAAAGCTATTTAAAGCGAATGGCTGGAGTGAAAGATTCTGGGAGTATTTTGCCCGGACACGGAGGGGTTTTAGATAGGCTTGATGCGCTATTGTTTGGGGCGATTGGTATGCACTTTGTGCTGTCATTTTTTGGCACATTTGGCAGTGGAGAAAATATCGTGCCTGCGATTTTTGGGGCATAAATGATTATTTTGGGTAGCACAGGCACGATAGGGGTGCGCGCTTTAGAGATAGCTTCTCGCTTTGGCAAAGAGATAGAGGCAATCTCGGCAGGAAAAAATATCGCGCTACTAAATCAGCAAATCGCCACATATAAACCCAAAAAAGTTGCTATCGCTTGCAAAGAAGATATTGACAAGCTAGAATCTAGTGGCGCAGAAGTCTTTGTAGGGGCAGGCGGAATCTGTGAGATGATACAAAGCTGTGCTTCACGCCTCGTGCTAAATGGTATCGTAGGATTTGCAGGGCTTGCCCCATCGATATGCGCTCAAAAATATGGCAAAAAGCTAGCCCTAGCAAATAAAGAATCGCTTATCACAGGTGGCTGGCTACTTGATAGAAACGATATTATGCCCATTGATAGCGAGCATTTTGGGCTGTGGTATTTGATGAATGATTTTATAAAATCTAGCGCGCAAGATTTTGATACACATTTTGATACACAAGATTTTAGCGTGGCAAAATCTAGCACAAAGCATTTTAACAAAAATAGCCACGCTACAAAGACAACACAAAATCTAAACCAAAATCTAAGACAAATCAAGCGACTTCTTATCACGGCAAGCGGTGGGGCGTTTCGCGATACTCCGCTAAAATCTATGATGAGTGCTACAAAATCTCAAGCCCTAAAACACCCAAATTGGCAAATGGGGCAAAAAATCACCATAGATTCTGCGACTATGGCAAACAAACTTTTTGAAGTGCTTGAAGCGTATTGGCTATTTGGCATTAGCGAGGTTAGCGCGTTTATCGAGCGTAGTTCGACTATCCACGCGCTTATAGAGTTTGTAGATGGTAGCACTACTGCGCATTTTGCCCTGCCTAGTATGTCTTTGCCTATCGCGTATGCTATCGATCGGACACAGGCAAGCAGTAGTAAAATCTTAGATTCTGTTGATTTAAGCGCGCTAGGTGCTTTGTCGTTTGAAGCGATTGAGACTGCTAGATACCCGCTATGGAGGCTAAAAGACACACTGCTAGCAAACCCAAAACTAGCCGTAGTGATAAATGCTGCAAATGAAGTGGCGGTTTTAAAATTTTTGCGCGATGAGATAGCCTTTGGCGAGATTGCTAAAATCGTGTTTAATGCGTTGGATAGATTTCAAAGCAGTGTAGGGGAGCTAAAATCTTATGATGATATAGCGCAGTTGGATTTGCAAGTGCGAATGTTTTTGGGCTAAATTTGGGCTAAATCAAAAAAATACGACAAGTAAAATCTACATTTGCTAAATTCTACATTCGTATTTCTTAGTTGTGTTTTATGCGATTAAATCATTTTTTTGCAAATTGCGTAAAATCCATTTTTGCTTTATTCGCAACATTTTTTTATAAATGCTACTAGCGACATAAAATAACGATGATTTGTGCATTTTTCGTTTTTCATTTAGCAGTGTTATTTCTAGCTCTAGCGCAAAAATTTTCGCTAGATTTTGGCAAAAGGGCGAAAAATGTTTGCTTTGGGCTAAAAGCGTGCTAATCACAAAGTGATGATTTTGCAACGCCAAATGCAATTTTTGCGCATCCGTCCTTTGCATAATCGAATCGGCATTTTCATAGTAATGATACAGCTCATCAGCGATGCAACCGTAATTTTTGGCATAAAAAAGCACATTTACAAAGTTTAGCGCGTCCTCTGCTACCAAAAGCCGTTTGTTTAAATCCAAATTTTGCAAGGATTTTGTGTAAGTGGTGCGTAAAATCGCCTTATTTGATAGCGCAAAATATTTGCCAATGCCCCTTTTAGCAATCCATAGCATAAAATCTTTAATGCAAAAAAGCGCGTTTTGTGGGTGCAAGATATGAGATTTTTTTGATGAATCGCTTTGTCTTTTTGCGTAGTTAAAAGCGACAATATCGATTTGCCCCCCCCCAATTTGGCTAAATGCGATTATCGCGCTATGTATCTTTTCGCACGCATTTAGCTCTAGCGTGTCATCAGCATCCAAAAACAGCAAATACTCGCCCTTTGCGCTTAATGCGCCGATATTGCGCGTGGCAAAAGTGCCTAGATTTTGCGGATTTTGCAAGATTTTTATGCGTGAATCTTTTGTCGCAAACTCTTTTGCGATTTCCGCGCTTTTATCTGTGCTTGCATCATCAACGCAAATGATTTCAATATTTTCATAGCTTTGATTTATCACGCAATGCAGTGCCTTTGCGACAAATTTTTGCGTATTAAAAATAGGGATAATGATAGAAAATCTAGGATTTTGCATTTTTGTCCTTTATGCCAAAAAAG
>NZ_JBSIUV010000050.1:0-15697 GCF_053654515.1 Helicobacter sp. T3_23-1059
GAAGTATATCCGTTGTCAATGCCTATAACATTAAGGATTGGTAAATGATAGAGTTTATCTTTGATTTATTTAATATGTTTTTATATATGATTACAAATATCAAAATATTAACATTGTATGGAATTTTTCTTGCTTCTTTTAGTTTAATCCCAAAAGTAAAATCGTATTATTTAACTAAAAATTTTGTTTTAATTTGGTTTGTAAGTGGTTTTTTATTTGGTTCAGTATTGTTTTGCTGTTCGTATGTATTGCTAATTGTTTTGTCGGGCTCAAATTATTTTTTTATTATTGAATGGCTGATGATGTATGGAATTACAAGTTATCCTATCGTTATGATTTCAAGCATACTTTTAACATTGATTCGCTTTTTAATGATTAAGGATACAACCGATGCGAATCCGTTAAATAAACAACAAATAAGGATAGTTTGCATTGTAAGTTGTGTAAATTGTGCCTTATCCCCTATTTTTTACATAATGTTTTTATTATTCTAAATGGGATTGGATTTTGGCTCAATCCACCTTAAGCAGATTTTCTCTTATCAATTTCAACAAGATGTTATACAAATCTTGTCCTTTAATTTTAGTGATGGCTACCTAAACTATGTTTCTTTCAGATGAAGTAAAAAATTCTCTTTTTTGATTCCTTTAAATTTGCTTAATCTATGTTTTTGCATAAACTCTGCTACTTGCAGTTGCGAGTGAAACGAAGCAAAAAACACAGGTGTTTTGCCTCCTGCTACACCCCCCCTTTTTTTTGCTTATAACTTTTTATTTTTGCGCCAAAATAGCTTTTATCGACTTCAATTTCGCCATTTATTTTTAGAGATTTTCTCACATTCTTGTGCGATTAAGGAAAATCTAACTCTTATGCCCTGCCCTCTCGCCAATCATCGCTACCACTTGTTCCAGCAGCTGTATGCTCCCAAATCACTTTTCTGTAATTAAGAGAAACTTTAAATAGCTCTGTTTTATCGCTATTGCTTTTTTCTTGTGCGTTTGGCATCAGCAAAGAAATATCTGTGATAATAGCATCTTCTAGCTTTGTAGTAAAGTAATGCTCCTGTCCTCCGTTAGTAGATGTCCTAAACCAATGAACCTCTACGCTTGTAAGTCGCTCGCCATTTGTCAAAGCGTTGTAAAGCAACGGAACAGCTTTATTTAAAGAGCAAGTAAAACAAAAAGGCTTATGCACTCTTTGTCCAGATGGTTGCCCACTTTGAGGGTCTGTGGGGACGGTTACAATATGTGCTACTTCTTGAGCCATAATCTCATCTTCGTGTCCTGCTTGATAGCGATTGCCAATGCTTGCTTCTGTGGAAGCACCACTAGAGATAAGTCCTTGAGTAGAGCCTTCAATCTTTATATACGCTGGTTGTGCCATAATACACTCCTTATGATTTAGTGTTTTAAGTTGAAGTTTGCATTATACAAGAAATTGTAAAATGTGGGAAAATATTTGGATAATTTTTTGATTTGTTAAAGTTGGTTGCACTTAAGGTTTAAGGTATTTTTCTAATGCTTTTATAACTAATGATTCAAAGCTGTGCTTATCATCTTTGATGCTTTTTTGAATGGCAGACTGAATGTATTTTGCAAAGCTATCATTTTCATCTTTGCTTATCATTTCAAATATAGGGCTGTATAACTCCCTGCTTATTAGCCCCAAAGCAAGGATATTTATAAGTTTTGTGGAATTTATAAGTGGTTCGTTGTTGATAATTTGCTCCAAATCTTGCATATTTTCGCATTCATCATCTAGCGTAATATGTTGTTGATTCTGCTTTAATTCACCCAGCACTTTATCAATAATGTGTAGTATATTTGTAGTATTTAAGAATATTTTATCACTATTTTGATGAAAAAACTCATCACTTTCTTTTTTCTCCATAAAAGCGTAGTCTGCCTTACTTTCAACAATTTCTCTTATATTTTCTTTTTCATTAAAAGCAAAAGCGACTTTACCTCTAGGTTGCAATAAATTATCATCAATTTCTTCGTATCTATCTAAATCATTAAGACTTTTTTTGCTTTTTAGTAACTCATCATCAATTTCAGCAGAATCCACAAAACGAAATTGGACATTTTCGATTCTAAAAACATCGCCTTTGTTAATTGCTACTTCAAAACCACCTTGCATTTTAGAAAAAGATTCATTATAAAAAATGGGTGCATCTTCTATCGGAGAAATAGTAAAAAAACCCTCTTCAAAACCTATCTTTAAATGTTTGCTGTGTATTTTTTTGTCTTTGTCTTGGACATAAAAATCGCATTGCGAATCACTGCCGATAAATCCACCATCTGTGTCAAAAATATGAGCTTTTTGTTTTGAGGAAACTGTCTCTAAATTTTCGATAATTACGCCAATTTTTTCCTCATTATCTAATTCTATCATCGATTTTCTCCTATTGTAATATGCTCTACGATTTTTATTTGTTGTGGCAATTTAAGCATTTGTCGCACCTCATTTGCGCCTGTTACTTTAAAATCAAAATATAATTTTTCATTATTATTAAAAATAACATTATAAAAATCGCTGTGTTGGCTTTCTTTTAAGAATCTATACCAAGCCCACTCGCCACTATAAGTTTTGTCATAGCTTATTTTTGAATTATGATAATCAATGGCTTTTAATGTCAAACTTGTGCCACTGCTAAATTGCTCTACGACAATTTGCAATGTCGATTTTAGCGTGTGTTCATATTTCATATTGTGAGCATTATATTGCAACTCTACAAAAGAAAAATCACTACTTAAATCCAAACTTTGCAGTGTGAAATTAAATTTTATATTATCATTTGAATCAAACAACAAGTCAGAGAATTTTTTAGCATCTCTCATAAAATCTAAAAAGTTTTTAGAAAAATTGATTTTAGTGCCAAATTGCGTATTTAAAATATATGTGTCTGCTTTTTTTGACAAAACTGCGCTTAAATATTTATTGTAAAATTTATTTAAAGTTCCTGTATGTCCAAAAAATCCTTTTAGTGAATCTATGCTTAGATTATTCATACTGCTGCTATTGAATGGATAAAAAGGTGCAATATCATTCATAAAAGGCGTCCAAACTTCATTAACCCAAACTACATTAAACAAATCAATCCCTTGTAATTCGATAAGATTCCACGCATAAGTATAAAGCGTTGCATAATATTTTTCTATTGCGCTTGGCAATTTTTTTATATCATTAGCAAAAGTTGCAAAAGGGTCATCTTGCTCTTTTTCGCCATTAAGCGCGTAGGTGATTTTGCTATCAATACTTTGAGTATTGCTCGTGCGAAAATCTATAATTTTTGATTGTATATTTTTGACATCTGTGCTAATGGTTTCCATAATTTTTTCATCATTGTTAATATTTAATCCCACCGCCAAAGCACCCGCACTTAGCAACGAATCTTGTTGTGCTATTTTATGATAAGCACTAAAGTAATTAGTAATGTTAGTAAAATGTGTTTTAATCTCGCTAGCATTAAGGGCGGTATTATAAGCCTCTCTAAGCAAAAGTGGGTCGTTTAGATTTGTATTGGTGCTAACGAATTTTATTAAGGCTAATATAGGATTGTCTTTTTTGGATAGAGCATCTAGCTCATTAAGCGTAGATTCTTTTGAGGCATACTGCTTTGGTGCTAGATTCATCAGTAAATTTTCCCATTTGTTTTGATATTTCACCAAGTGCATTCTAAGTATATTTATGATAAGCATATTTTTATTTTCTTTGGTTAAATTATCGATAGATTCAAGCAACCAAGATTCTGTATTTAGCATATTATCTATGTTTTGATTAAGATTTTTTAAAAAAGACATTAGCCCATTTTTTGTATATATTTTATTTATAGAATCTATGTTGCTAGATTCGGCAAAAACACTATTTGCAGCAAAACCTAATTCATCTTTAATCATATAAAATTCATCATATTCATTCAAAAAAATAAATAAAACATACATTCTTTGTGCTTTGCTTGTTGTCCTATGCAGTTCTCTTATGGCTAGTGGAATTATGTTTTTATTTCTAGGTAAATTTTCTATATCGATTTTTTGAATATCATCGATTCCGCTTAAAAAATTTTCTTTAGAAATCTTATATTTTTCAAGCAAATTCCAATTTTCTTCAACCCATATTTTTATCAAATTTTTATTTAGATATTTTTGGTCAAACAAAGACTTATAAACATATAGTGTTTTTATCAAATTCTCTTTATTGTCCTTGCTATTTTGCAAAACATATTCCATTTCGGCAAGTAAAGTATCTTTAAGCACAACTTCATTTAGTTTATCATAAAAATCTCTTGCTTCTATGAATCCCTTATAAGATATATTTAGTTTTGGGTATTGAATTAAATTATTGCCGTTTGATAATTCTGGATAAGCACCTAAAATTAGTTTTAAATCCGCCAACAGATTTGCCTTTTCCTTAACATTAAGTTTTGTGTGGTCTATATCATTTAATAAATATCGTAATGCCGTTAGAGTATTTTCAGATTTTTGTTTTTCTGCTTTATTTTTAGCAATAAAATAAAATGATAAATAATAAGCACCTAAACACATAACAAAACCCAACAATAGCGTAGAAAATTTTTTAAATATATTTCTCATACCGCTTAACGAATAATCTTTAAAAATAATATCTTCTAGCAAAGATTTGACAAAATAACTTTGTTTATTTTGATTGTGCAATGGCTGGACTTTTGCTAGTGCTTTTTTGATATTATATTTATCACACACGCTATCAAGTAAGAAATTTCTAGGTATATTTTCTTGATAGGCACTCACAAAATATACGCCTCTTAAAAACGAATTGTTTTTAAATGTATTTTCTTTTTGAATATCCAAAATAAAAGTTTTTGCTAATGCAAATAAATTGTCTAGTTGTTTTAAAAATAAATATGCTTTGTTTTTGCTATCTATGGAATGTAAAAAGTGGTTTTTGCTTGTAAAATTAAGCAATAAAGATTGACTTACCTGCTTAAAATGTTTATCCAACAAATCGGCATTCAGTTTATCATCAAAACTAATGCCTAAAGTCATATTAGCTATCTTTTCATTAAAAATTTCAAAAAATTCTCTCATACCATCTAATAAATCAAGTTTAGAAAAAATCACATATATGGGCAATTTAACATTAAGCGAATTTTCACAATCATTTACCCTTCTTACAAGATAGCGAATGATATTTTGTGAATATTCTTTGGGGTTGTTTAGAAATAATTGTGTATCTACCACCAAGACTATGCCATTAAGTTTGCTATAAAATAAATTTTTGTTTAGAAAATGTAAAAAATTACTCCAAATATATTTTTTTATCAAAAAGTCTTTGTTTTTATCCAAATCATCTTCGGGAATCTCATCGCTACTTGTGGGAGTAAAAAATTTTTCCTGTGAAAAATAATTACCCTCCGTATCAAGCAATGCTCCACTTTTAGAGACATATAAGGAAAAATTGTTTGTTGATTGATGAAATTTCTTATATGATTGCAAGGTATCACTCAAAGGATATTCTATGTTTGAATAGTTGATAAAAGTGCTTTTTCCCGCACCCTCTTCGCCTATGATGATAATTAAGGGTAATTTTTTAAACTTAATTTTATTTTTCCAAGTTAGTTTGGCATCTTTTAGGGCAATAAAAAAATTCCTTTTTGCTTTAAACACAGAATCGCTAGATTCTTTCTTTAGAGATTTAACTTTAGCATTTTTTTCGCTTTTAAGCGAGGCAACAAAATCCATTGTAGGCTTAAGTAAAAATATCAAAAATATAATAATCCAAGATATAAGTATAATTGCAAGCCTTAAATACGGGCTACCAAAAATATGAATATCGTTAAATGATATAGATGGTCCAAATATCCAAAATAGCACACACAGAATAAAAAATAGCGCAAGTAGCACCAAAACAATAAACCAATCTTTTCTAATAATCCCTAATAACTTCTTAAACACAACTAAATCTACCTTTCTTGCTTTTATCCTCGCCTTTATTTATAAATCTCAAATATTCTGCAAAATCCTCATTATTTTTTATGAATAAAAACATCAAAATATAACAAAAATATAAAAAATGCAATAAATGTAATGGCAATAAATACAATGGATAGTAACCATAGTAAAATGAAATAGTAAAATTTTAGTTGAAAAATTTAAATATTTACACAAGTCGTTAAAATTGTTTAGACTCAGTCTAGCTTAAGCTATCTCTAGCCATTTCCTGTTAGTTTATCCATATTTTGTCCTTATGTTCCTTATGTCGTATAGAAATATTCGCTTTTAATATTTTGTCATTTATTATAATTTTGTGCCACCATTATATTCCTTAAAATCCTAGTAGCTTTATGTAGCTCTATCTGCAAAATATTAAAAACTCCAAAAAATATATAATTACAAAAATCAAGCGCACAATGCACATTGTAAGTTACAATGCTATTTTTATTTAATTTTTAATTAGATTAACAAGTTAAATAAAATATTCTTACATTGTTATTCTATTGTTATTCTAAATGTTAATATAATCATAATGTAATAACATTTTGCTTCATAGCAAAATTTACAATGCAATGTAAATCTAAACTAGATTTTTAATTTAATCAAAATCAACATTAAATTAAATTGCATTGTAAATCGAAATGTGAGTGATGATTATGATTTATTGATATTAAAAATGTAACTATCATTAAATTAAAATTGTAAGCAAAGTATGAGCTACATTTTTAATATCAATTTAATATAATGTATAATATGATTTTATTTACAATGTGTTTAACATTTAGCATTACACTGACAATGCAGTTTTATTGTAAATTTAAGTTTAAGGAGTGCCTATGGTAATTACTTTTTCACACCCAAAAGGTGGGGTAGGTAAATCTACGCTTTGTCTTAACTATCTAGTTTATTTGCAAGATAAGGGCATAGATTTTACTTGCATAGATTTAGATGGGCAAAATAGTATAAGCAATGCTAATAAGTTAAGGGCTATGCACGATAACAAACCCTTTAATATTAAAACATTTGCTTCTACTGACTCGCTTATCAAGTTTATAGATTCTCACATAAATGAAAATCTAATCATAGATTCTGGTGGTTTTGATAGCGCGTTTAATCGTATCGCAGTATCAATGAGTGATAAAGTCATTACACCCCTTAGTGATGCACCTTTTGAGATAATGCGGCTAATGAGCTTTGATGAGATTTTAAGCGACATAGAAAAAGAGCTTAGAAAATCCAAAGCAGATTTTGCTATAAAATCCCATTTGGTGCTAAACCGACTAAATCCAAGCGTAAAACTCATAGATTCTATACTAGACCCTTTTAGAGAATCTAAACATTACGCCTTTATGGATAGTATTGTGCGTGATAGGACTTTGATAAAATATTCACCGACAACAGGCAAAGGCGTGCTAGAATCAAAAATCCGCACGAGCAGTGATGTGGCTGCGAAAAATGAGATTTTAGCTTTTTGTAAAGAAGTAGAAAACTTACATTAGTCAATAATATTAAATTGTTAATGACAATGTAAGTAAATACTTGCTAAACTAACAAACTTAAAAAAAAAGGATAAAAAATGAGTAACAAACGAATCAACACAGAGGCATTAAAATATCTAGGCAAAGGCGCAGAAGTCATAGAAGCGACTGCAAGCGCAGAGGCAACACCGATAAATACAAGGCGCGCTAGACTAGGACAGAGAAAAGCATATCGCTCTTTTTCTTTAAGTTTAGTTGAAGAGGATTATATGAAATTCCTTGACTATTTGGATACAAACAACATTGCGAGCGGCTCGGACTTTTTGCGAAAACTACTCATAGAAAAAGGCGTGTTAAGCAATTCTTAATTCTAAAAAACAAAAACTAGAAATCGCCGAGCAAATTCTAAATACTTGTTATTGGGATAATGTGGATATGACGCCACAATATATTATTGATAATATCAATGATATAGAATTTGCAAAAGGTATTTTTAGCTCTGTGCTTTATAATTCCCCTTATGTATGCAAACATTTGCAGATTTTCAAATTAGAATATTTGCAAATGTTTATCACAGAATACGCCAAACGACATAAACCAGCATACAAAGCAGAGTTTTTAAACCGCAGGTTAAACGCATTGATTAGCTTGTATGGCGTGATTTTATAAGGAGCGAAAGTGAACAAAAATGTATATTCACTAACAGATAAAGAACTTTTGGAGTATTTTGCCCATTATGTATGGTGGGAGCAAAAAGATGAAATCATCGCTAATAATCCATTAAGAATTGTTGCTAGTGCAATGAAAGAAACAAATGATTTGCAACAATTTAAAAAAGTATGTGAGTTTAGCGATGATTTATTAAGAAAAACTCTAAACAACGCTCAAGCTGGTTGGTTTGATAATAAATCTTGGCATTTTTGGCATATTCGATTATATGGCATAGATTGCGAAATTCCACCATTACCAAAGCGAGGGTATTTATAATGAAATTACACTTTGAAATATTGCCAAAAGAACAACAAGAAATTTATCCATACCTTAATGTTTTAAAAGATATGGATTTTACTCTTTTTGGTGGGACAGCATTAGCATTGCAATTAGGACATAGAATGTCGATTGATTTTGATTTTTTTACCCACAAAGATATATCAAAAATTCATTCCACTTTATTAGGACTTAATGGAATACAAGTAGGCTCAATAATGCAACAAATAGACAATACTCTATCGTTTATAACTACGAATAATGTAAAATTTTCTTTCTTTGGCAATATGGATTTTGTCAAAAATGCAGGCAAAATCTATAGCGATGATGGAATATTACAACTTGCTGATTTAAAAGCATTGCTAATTACAAAACTTAAAGTTTCGTGTGATAGGGCAGAATATAAAGATTACAAAGATATAGCAGAAATATTAAAGACAAATCAAGTATCACTAGAGCAAGGATTAAGTGAATTTGGACGATATTTTGGCAATAACTTTCCTATTATGCAAATTGTAAAAGGATTGACTTATTTTGAGGATGGAGATTTGCATCGATTAAGCAAAGAGGATAAAAATATCTTACTTAATGCAGCAAAAAATATCAACATAGCACATATAGAAAACGAGATACAAAAACCAAAAATAAGAAGACAACGATGAAGCAAGTTATGACTCCACAATATATTATTGACAATATAGCGGAATAAAGAATTATAAATGCACAACATAGAAGTATATTCCAATGAATCGCTTGTCGGTAATTTTAATATCTTAGATAGGCAATCTTATAGCTTTTTGTATGCAGACTCTTGGCTAGATTGTAATCATTCCTATGCCATTGACCCATTATTACCATTACAAAAAGAAGTTTTTTATCGTAAAGACTTATGGGGAGTATTTTGTGATATTTCCCCTGATAGATGGGGCAGACTTATCCAAATGCGAAATGCGGGTAAAATGTTGCAAGATTATGAGTATATGCTGGGCGTGAGTGATTATTTTAGAATAGGGGCATTGAGGCTAAAATCCAATGGAGTCTTTATCGGCGTATGCAAAAAAATTCCTAAATTATTACATTTAAATCAAATACAAGATTCTACGCTACGCGTAGAAAATGACACATATACACAACAGGACTTAAAAACGCTACTTGCCCCTAGCTCATCATTAGGAGGTGCTAGACCAAAAGCAAGCGTGCAAGATAATAATGCGCTTTATATCGCTAAATTCCCATCAATCAATGATACACATAGCGTGATTTTATGGGAAGCTACAATGTTAGAGCTAAGCAAAATAGCAAAGATTAACACCGCAGATTTTAAACTCATAAGCGTAAATCAAAATAAAATCTTGCTTGTAAAGCGATTTGACAGGGATTTTACCAATAATAAACGCATTCCATTTATGTCGGCAATGACACTTTTAAGCACAAGCGAAAAAGATGAAGCAAATGCAAAATCTTATGTAGATATTGCCAAAAAGTTAGATTCTACCAACAAAGAGGAGTTATTTAGGCGAATGGTATTTAATACGCTTTTTGGAAATATAGATGACCATTTACGCAATCACGGCTTGCTTTATAATAAAAATACAAAAAAATGGAATCTAAGTCCAGCGTATGATTTAAATCCAATGCCTTATGAATATCATAAACAAAATCACGCTTTAGCTTTTATAGATTGTAAAACCTTGCCAAGCATAGAATTATGCAAAGATTTAGCAAAAGAATTTGAAATAAACGATTTAAAATTCTATGAGATTTTACAAGATTGTCTAAAAGCAGGTAGGCAATACAAAGAAATTGCTAGCAATTTTGGAATCAAATCTAATGAAATCAAACTTTTTACTAATAATTTTGAACACAAAGATATATTATTGGCAAATGAAATGCTACATAAACTAGGCAATAATCAAATAATAGCCTCCAAACCAAAAATAAGGAGACAAAAATGAAGCAAGTATAATATCATAGTGCTAGACATAGCATAGGAAATAATAGTATATGGCGATAATCAATCAACTTGTAATCAAACTCGAAAGGACAAACAATGAAAAACAAAGTTAAGTTAGTTGTTGCATTTGCAGTATGTGCAATGCTAGGCAATATCAACGCGGAGGAGATAACTCAAAACACAAATCCTCAACCCACCACACAGACACATAAATCTAATGGGGGGGGGGCAGCAATAAAGAATGGAATGACCCATACAAAGTCGGCATAAAAAAACCAAAAACAGGTGCTTTTGTAGGTGGGGAATTTGGATTTGGCTCGGCGTATTCGTATGCTTCTATGTCTTTATATACAGGCAGAAATTTACAAGGCGAACTCACAAGCGCAACATATTCGGGTTATTATTCTAATTGGAATGACCATACTGCAATTCCTATCAATATTTTTGGTGGGTATCAATGGTATTTTTATGATAGACCGTGGTTTCATTTTGGTGTGCGCGTGCGCGGACATATTGGATATTCAAATTACAATACAAAAATGTCTGATTACAATTCTTTATATAGCACAAATGTTGATTTTGCGCTTAGCTCGCACGCTATTCAATATGGTGTAGAAGCTCAATTTTTGTGGGATTTTCTAAATATGGGGCAGCATACACTTGGCTGGCATTTTGCTCCAATAGGATTAGAGGGTAGCACATTCTTTGATAAATTTAGCATAACCGCTAGTGGCAACGCACAAGGCACAGGAGAATACGATACAAATATTCACACAAAATTTTCTTATGTATGGAATACAGGCTTGCATTATTATTTCAATGCCAAACATATGGTATTTGCTACTTATAAATATCGTGGATATAGTAGTGGTTATCAAACAGCTGGAAAAGGTCAAAACTCGATTAGATACTACAATTACAGCAATAACTCATTTATGCTAGGCTATGCTTATAAATTCTAGCCTTTTTTGCCTAAGCAGGAATGCTTAGGCATTCAGTAAAAATGTTAATTACACAAAAATAATAGGTAATTCACTTCACCGCAATAAGCATACTTGCAAAAAAACTAATAAGCCCAAATACAACAGCGCAAATTAAAAAAATTTCTAGCATTATAACTCTCCTATTTCATTGATTTTCTTTTTTATCTTAATCTGCAATACCAAAAAATATGGTTGTTTTTGTTGCGTGTTTTTTTCGCTACTCAAGCATTTTCAATCTTTGCTTTAGTAAAAAAATCATATTTTCGTATTGAAGTGCTTTTTTCTTTTCCACCGCGATTAGTTTTTCTAGTTCCTCGTTTTGTGTTTCTATTTTTTTGATATTTTCTTTTAGCACAGAGGTTATGTCCTCTACCTTGCTTTTTTGTGGCTTATACAAATCATCTACTACATAGTCTTTGACGCCATCAAAAGCATCTTTGATTTGCGTAGAGCATAGACAAGCTAGTGTCAAACTATGGCTTACCAATAATGCTACTAATGCTGTTGTTAGTTTTTTCATTACAACACTTTACTATGTTTGCCAATACGCAAAGCAACCAATTCCAACATATCTTGATTGTATCGGTAAATCAAAACTAAATCAGGTTTGATATGACAATCTCTAGCACCTTGCAAATTACCTACTAATGCGTGGTCTTTGTATTTAGGGCTAAGAGGTTGATTGTTGCAAAGTTTTTGTAAAACTTCCATAGTATGCTCCAAATCTTGTTTTGTAAGCTTTTTTGCGTCTTTAGTGAATTTCTTTGTTAAGTGGAGTTTGTATGTCAAATTAGTCCCTCACTTTTAAAAGCTTCATTCACGCTATTGTAAAATTTCAGAGTTCCAGCTTTTCTTTGTTGCTCGATAAACTCTAAATCCTGCAAGATTTCAACTTCAAATTCTTTTGAATAACCATTAGCAGTAATTTCTTGGCTTTTTGTTACTTTTAATTTTGCGTGTGGATGCAAATTTATGACACTCTTAATGGCTTTTAGCAAATTATCATCTGCGTTTGCGATTTGTAATGTTATTTGCATAAATATTCTCCTTCTCCTATTTTTTGTAAAAAATGTGTCCCATTCGAGTTATCAAATTATAATGCAGATTTATTTATTTTGTGTTGCTTTTTTGCACGCAAAATCTTATTAAATTTAGCAAGCCAGACATAAACAAAACTATCGAGCTGTTGCCCATCTTTTGTTTTGATTAAATGCGAATTTGTAGTAAGTGATAAGCAAAATCCCATAAATAAAAAACGCATTTTGCAAATCAAAATAATAAAAACAGGCAACAACCGCTATAATGGAGATTTTTGACAAAATAAGCGGTATAATGCCTAATTTTAGCCTATATTGTTCTTTGTAAAGAATCGTGTAAATATCGTATTTTTTCTTAATCGTTGGTTGTTCGTTTTTCATTTTTGCTTCCTTATTTTTGGTTTAGATTCCACATTGCGTGTGTTAGATTCTTGTTTTTCATAGAATCTTTGCACTTTAGGATTCTTAAAAAGCAGTGGCGTTTTTGCATTTCTATCGCTGTAATATGTTATAATGTCATCAGCTGGTGGTCGAGGTAATTGCGGAGAAGTGCCGCTCCCACTAGCTTCTTTCTTTGACAAAATATCATTTACTACAAGCCTAAATTTAACTCCAGCTTCATCTTGCCATTCGTAAATTCTTGCCCCATCTATATCGATGAAAGGCTCTTTGTGTCTTGCAAGATATTCGCGGACATTATGTCCTAAGTTTAATAATTCTTGTTGTGTGATGTAACCTTCCTGTTTTTCATCTATTTGGTGCTTAATTAAAATATGTGTAGCACCTTTATTTTTATTGCCTCTAGCATAGCGCAGAGTGTCTTTTCGTGTGTTGAAATTTTTTTTGATAGGAGTAGAAAATTTATTATTAAAAGTTACATTATAGATTCCGCGTTTTTCTATGCGATTCTCACGCAAATACTGCACTGCTGAAACCTTGTTTTCAGTTTTATCCGTGCTAGGTTTTGGCATTGCGTTTAGTTGTGTGCGTGTGGATAGATTTTGATTATTTTTTATGGATTGTTGTAGTATTTTTTCTTTTCTATCGCGAAGTGTAATAAATAGAAATTCCTTATTCAAATCACTAATATATGGTGTGTTTTCAATGATGTTTTTTATCGCACTTAAATCTATATTGTGAGTGATTCTGACAAGAGAATCTAAGCAATCTTTATCATTAGTTTGAGATAAGAATTGGTAGGGATTTATTTTTACACTATCAATCTTAATCGCAGAATTTGGGTAAAGAAAAAGCCTATTGTTTCTTGTTTCTTCATCGATTATCCCATATTCAAACATTTTATCATTTGTGGCATTTGGAAATAAACACGAACCACAATCAAATATAGGTGCAATTTTAACTCTACCAAATTCTTTATTAACCAAAAATCCCCAATTTCCATTGTGTCTATCAAAATTCCCTATCAAACTATCAACAATAAACATATCCCAAAAATGTTTTTTTAACTTCTTTGGGGATATTTCAAAACTTACCTGCTCTTCAAAAGTTCGTAAAATATCTTCAAGCTCAGTTCCATATCCATTGCTTTGGCTATCTATAACGGTATTTTTAAGTGAGGCAAAATCAGCAAATTGATACCCATCTTTTTCAAAATCCTTACAAGCCACAACAATTTTATCATCGTATGTGCCAAGTAAAGTTTCTTGTGTCTCAATGTCTAAAGATTGAAATATGTGAGAGCCTACATATTCATTTACGCAACCATTAGAATATTCGCCTTTTATTTTTTGCTTGCTTAAAGTTTTTATGTTTGGTGGAAATTTAAGCATATAATGTTCATTATTGTAGATTATTCCTATCTTACTGCCATTTGCGCCACCATAGGTATTTAAATTGCGCTTACAATGAGAAAAATCTATGCCATTATTCATCTTATTTGGCTACTTTGTTATGAATTGAATTTGTTTGAAAATAATATTCCACATTGATGCCATTTTCCATTCCCAAATACTTAGCTCTTAAATAATCAGCAGCCTCTTGCGTTATCTCAAAGCCGTGTTGTGAGCTATTTATAGAGCCATAAAGCTCCATATACAAACAATCTTCAGGGTGATTTAATTCGCCACGATGATATGCTTTTAGCGCGTTTATATCTTTTTGTATAGCAAGTGGTAAAGTATTTTCATTTACAATCATTTTTTGCCTTTTTCATTTTTTCTAAAATCACTAGGCTTCACAGGATTTAGCTCGCTCCATAAGCCTTTTTTTTGGATTCTTGCTAGTATTTCTAATGGAATATATCGATAAGCATACTCACTATAAGCCCAAGCAAAGCCATTTTTTACTTGATTTGCATTAGCATTTACACCATTGCAAAACACAATCCCAACAATGCGTCCATACTTGTCTTTGTCCTTGATTTTGATACTTGCTAGGGTATCCACAGGACAAAGAACTTGCAAATTTTGTGTGGAAATATTACCAAAACTTTGGTTTGATTCTGGTGCGTCTAAACCAAAAAGCCTAATTCGTAATTTTTCATTATTGTTGTTTAGAATCGTGATAGTATCGCCATCATAGACTTTTAAGATTTTGCCTTGTATTTCTTGTGGTGGAGTCATCTCCTCGTATAACACGCAAACAGAGACAATAACCACAAATATAATGGCAAATATTGGATTTTTAGTTATATATTTCAATGGCAATTTGTTCATTTTCATTCTTTTACAACTTAATTTCGCTAAAATCTTGTCGTTTAAGTGGTTAATGGCTTTTAGTGGAAAGGAGGAGGAATGTTGATTAAGATTTTAAAAGTTTTAATTGCATTCTTAGAGCTGGCTAAACAGCTTTTAAAGTTGTTTAGCTAAACTCTTTTTCTTAACTTTACACTGAAAATATACCAAATCCCCGCTTAACCTATACTTAAACAAATCTATTTTACACTAAAAGCGCGGGGCTTTTGGTGTAAAATCTATAATTAGCAAACATATTCTATGTCTTTGATAATACAAAAATCCTATGTAAATGCGGTGTTGCTTGGTTTATGTGAAGTGCGCAAAACACAAAAGATTTGCGCATAGATTTTACTTCTTTTGGTTGGATAAAGATAATATCTTTGATTTGGCTAGAGACTATTTCACAAATATCATCATAAGTGCTTTCTACACCAAAATTTAAGTAGAATATATCACTTTTGATTAGCTCATAAGGCGTATAAGGCTTGTGCAATGCTTTTACACTTTGTAGTAATCGTTTTTGTGCTTTGCAGTGATATTGAATAAATATTTTGTAAAATTCTCAAAATGCCCTATGCTAGTAAAATCTT
>NZ_JBSIUV010000051.1:0-15259 GCF_053654515.1 Helicobacter sp. T3_23-1059
ATAATTTAAATAGCAACAATCCAATGTGGCAACAAACACAACAGGCACAAGATAGCACAAGTCAAAATCTATCAGACGCGCTATCAAACGCACCATCGCAAGATACAATGACTACAAATGAAAATAAAGAAACACAAGAAACACAAGATAGCCCAAATATCGCCGATACCACAGATAAAAATCCAAACCAAAATCCACAGCAAGAAGCGCAAAAAAACGCACTAGAATCCACGCCAAAACCCCACACAATAAAGCGTGGATTTATCGGGCTAGAGACTTCTTATGCGGGGCTAAAGTATGATGAAAAAGGCACGCTTGGTAGCATAGCGGGGAGTAGCATAGCACCTAGAGCGGAGTCTAGCGGTGGCGGGCTAAAGATAGGCATACTTGGCGGATATAGGCATTTTTTCACGCAGGGCATAGGAGTGCGAGGGTATGCAAATATCGATTATTTTGAGTCTAAAGCCCCTGCAAATCTATCTGTTGGCACGATTCAAGGGATTCATTATGGTATAAATGCGGATTTTTTGATGGACTTTCAACAAGTAGGCGTATTTTTTGGACTAGGGGTAGGAGGCGTGCATTATTTTGGTAGTGGGGTAGATAGGCTAAAAAGCGAGGCAAAATCTAGCTCTTCAGGTTTTGGTGTGTCTCAAAATGGCGTAGAAACAGGCTTGCAGATAGGATTGCAATCTGCTGTATGCAAATCAGTAGGCATAGAATTAGTTGCAAAGATTCCCTTTGTGTCGCATTATTTTATCAACAAAGGTAGCGAGGCAAATATCATATCTCGCCAGATTACGCAAAGCTACACGGTCGGAGCTAGAATCTTGTATCATTTTTAGTTTGTTTGCGTGATTTTATCGCTTTTTTGTCGCATTTTAAGTTGCTAGGTTTTTTTGTAGGTTTGCAGATTTTGGGATATAATGCCAAGATTTTAACAATGCCCACATACAAACATTTTGTAAATTTTTGCAAAATGTTTAGGGCAAATCTAGCATAAAGAATCTAGCATAAATGACAGCACAAACTTCACAAACCACGACAAAATCACAAAATCAAAATCCGCAAAACCCACATTTGCAAAATCAAATTTTTGATAGCAAATCTACACAAAACAAACCTAATCAAACTAACGATTTACAAAATCTAGCGCAAAATCCGCCACAAAATCTACTTACAAATTCACTTGCAAATCCACCCGCAAACCCACCTGCAAATCTAATCCCAAATCCACTACTTACCAAGACAAAAATTCGCGAGATTTTGCACGCTCGCAACAATGAATGGCATTATGCTTCGCTATCTTCTCTCCCTCATCCCTACGCGCTAAAAGACTGCGAGTTAGCCTCTCAATGCCTAGCCAAAGCCATAGCCCAACATAAGCAGATTTTAATCATAGGGGATTATGATGTCGATGGGATTGTCGCTAGCGTGGTGATGATGAGATTTTTTCACGCGCTAGGCTATACAAATGTGCGCTATATTATCCCAAATCGCTTTAGAGATGGCTATGGCGTAAGCAAGCAGATTTTGGAGCAAAATCCTAGCGAAGTCGTAATCACGGTGGATAATGGCATAAGCGCGTTTGAAGTGGCAGATTTTTGTGCCAAGCAAAAACGCACGCTTATTATCACAGACCACCATTTGCCTAAAATGCAAGACTCAAAGCAAATCTTGCCAAACGCAGATTTTGTGATAAATCCAATGCGAAGCGATTGTGGATTCCCACAAAAAGAGATTTGTGGTGCGCTTGTGGCGTGGTATCTATGCGCGGGGATAAAAATCGCCCTGCAAAACAATCTACAAAACAATTTGCAAGAAAATCTACACGAAAATTCGCAAAAATCTAGCGCGATAAAATCTAGCCAAGCAAGCCCAAATGAGAGAGAATCTAGCGCGATAAAATCGCTTGATTTAGCACCTTTGCTAGAATTTGTCCTGCTAGCAACCATTGCAGATATGATGCCACTAAAACATATCAACAAAACAATCGTGTTATATGGAATCAAACGGATTAAAACCTCTCATTTCCCCTGCATAAACGCGCTAAAAACTCTGCTAAAAACGCCATTTTTCACGGCAAGTGATATTAGTTTTAGCATTACGCCATTGCTAAATGCAGCGGGGAGAATGGGGGAGGGGAGAATCGCAAGTGAGTTTTTGCTAGATTCTAGTGAGGTGAGTTTGGAGATGCTAAAATCTATAAATGAGGAGCGCAAAAAATGCGCTAAAGACACGCTAGAATCCGCGCTACAAAATATGCGAACATATCCTAGCGCACTCATCGCGCTAGGGCAGTGGAATGAGGGCGTGCTAGGCATAGTCGCCTCCAAACTTGCTAGACAATTTAACAAATGTGCATTTGTGCTAACAAAGACGCATAAAGAGGGTAGCAAACACCCCACAAATAACAATCTTAAAGAACAAGATTTGAAAACGCAGGATTTGGCAGGACAGGGTTTGAAAGAACAAGATTTGGCAGGGCAAAATCCACAGATTGCAAATGAAAATGTCTCAATCCTAAAAGGTTCAGCGCGCTCGATGGGGAATGCAAATATTGTGGATTTGCTAAGCGGAGCGCAAGATATGATGGAAAATTTTGGTGGGCATAAAAATGCCGCTGGGCTAACGCTAAAAGAGGAGCGTTATGAGGATTTTTGCGCTTATTTGGAGGGGTATAAAATCATAGATGATAGCGATATGGCAGAATGTGATGAGTGTTTGGGGGAAGTTGATTCTAGGGAGATTGACATAGAGTTGTTAGAAATATTAGAATCCTTTGAGCCTTATGGACATGGCAATCCAAAGCCCATATTTAGAGCGACTTTGCAAGTAGAATGCGTAGAGATTATCAAAGAGCTACATAGAAAAATCACTTTTAAGCCACTAGATTTTGCGCTAAAATCTAGCAATACTTGCCCCACAAAATCAAATCAAGATTTTGACGCGACAAAAAGCCAAGATTTTGCCCAAAATTATCGCCAAGATTTTAGCCTAGATTCATTAAAGGCAATGTATTTTTTTTGTGAAAAGCAAATACAAAAAGGCGATATTTTAAGCATTAGATTTTCACTCCAAAGAGACGCTTTTAGTGGCAAAGCCACGCTTATTATTGATGAGATTATATAGCCTTTTTAAGATATGTTGATTTCATTGCCTAAAAAATCTAAAAACACCTCATAAAGTCCCACAACTTCGCTTATTTCTACGCATTCATCAATGCTGTGGATTTTGTCATTTCTCACGCCAAATTCTGCGACTTCTATGCCAAACGCGCTAGCAAATCTCGCATCGCTTGTCCCGCCACCCGTGCTTAAATCTGGCGTTATATGCGTGATTTTTTCTACACTTTTGGCTAGATTTTGCACCAAGACAGAATCCGCGTTACTTAAAAAAGGCTTTGAGCTTTGATTTAGCGTTAGCTCGCATTTTACGCCTTTGACTTTGGATTCTATCATCGCTATGGCTTTTTGTAAATGCGCTTCTAAATCACTTAAATTTGTCAGTGTAGAATTTCGCAGATTAAATCTCAAAACAACTTCGCTAGGCGTTACATTGCAGACTTCAAGCCCGCCTCGAATATCCGTAGCCACAAGCATAGATGGGGAAAAATGTGCGTTGCCATTATCTAGCTTTTGCCCCGCGATAAGTGGCAAAGCCACGCTTAATGCCTCGATAGGATTTAGGCATTTTTGTGGATAGGCTGCGTGTCCTTGCTTACCAACTACGCGCAATGCGCCATTTATCGAGCCACGCCTCCCTATTTTGATAATATCGCCAAATCTTTCTTCGCAAGTTGGCTCTGCGACAATAGCGTGTGTGGGGAGCAAATCTAGTTTTTTTAGCTCTTCTAGCGCATAGCGCGTGCCATAGATTCCATCGCCCTCCTCATCGCTAGTTAGCAAAATCGAAATGATAAAACAATCGTTTTTCGCGCAATCATCTAGCTTTTGGCTAGATTTTGTGCAAGATTTATTTTGTGCCTGTTTGTTTAGATTTTGGTTTGGATTTTGTATGTTATTTGCAAAATCCACCACCGCACGCACAAAGCACGCAACACCTGCTTTCATATCTTGCGCTCCTCTGCCATAGATTTTGCCTTTTTTTATCTCCGCGCCAAAAGGATTTTCACTCCAATGCTCCCCCGCAGGCACGACATCGATATGTCCCATAAAGCAAAAATGCTTTATGATATGTTGTGGTTTATTTTTTTGTGTGGCTTGTGTGGTTTGTGTGTCGCGTGGCAAAATCTTATATGCAAAAAGATTTTTTACCCCACCTTTATCAAAATGCAAAAACTTAAAATCCTCCACTTTGTTTAGATTAGATTTTATGATTTCATAGATTCCGCATTCTTGCGGGGTTATGCTTTGGCGTTTGATTAGCTCGCATAGTAGCTCTATGCAGGCATTTTGATTTGGGGATAGATTTTGGTGTGTTGTTGGCATTTGTGTTCCTTATAGATTTTGTAGGGATTGTGATATTTAAGATTTTTTGTTGCGCAAATGAATGTGTAAATGCAAGACATCAAGGCTAGCAGGCGTTATGCCACTGATTTGACTTGCCTCAAAAAGCGTGCTAGGGCGCACTTTGCTTAATTTTTCGATGACTTCAAGTGATAGCCCAGAGATGCCCTTATACTCAAAATCTTGCGGAATCTTTAGCTTTAGCATTTCATTGCTATTTGCTACATCTATGAGCTGTTTTTGTATGTAGTTGTGGTATTTAGATAGGATTTGGATTTGGTGCAATGCGCGCTTTGACAGTGTGGAAAATTTAGGCGGGATTAGATTTTTGTTTTTAGCTAGATTTTTATCGTTGTTTGGGGGTTGTTTTGAGGTGTGATTTTGGTTTGCATTTTGTGGAGCGTTTGCTCGCAAACTAGAATCTTTTTGCCCCGCTTCTATACGCAAAAATTCCTCTAAAGCGATAAAATCTGCGTGCAAACTATCAAAATTATCCCCTATTTCATTATCTTTTATTTCAAATCTACCGACAATATGCACTAGGGCGGTTTTGTCATTTAGCGGATTTTGGTTTATGCTAGCTAGGAAGCTTTGCGTCCTTTTGCTAGGCGTGATAGAAGTGGATTCTAAATACGCCATAGTTTTGGTAATATCGCGCTTTTCTTTAGCGAAAATCTCATAATCGCTAGGGGAAATACTGCCTAATGTTTTGGCATATTCTAGCAAGCGATATATGGCATTATCCTCGCGCAAAAGCAGTCGATACTCCGCACGGGAGGTAAAAAGCCGATATGGCTCTTTTGTCCCTTTGGTTACCAAATCATCAATCATCACGCCAATATAGCTCTCATCACGCGAGAAAACAATCTCTTTTAATGGCTGATTTTGGGTGGTTGTTTCTTTTGTCATTGCAAGATTTGCTAATGGCAAGTCGTGGCAATCTATTTTGTTTTTATTGTAGAGTGGATTGCCACACTCGCCCTGTTCTCTTGCAATGACGCAATGGCTAGAATCTACCCACCCCCTAGCCCCCTCCGCAAGGGAGGGGGGATTTTTTTTATCATTTGTAGCCCCCTCCGCCACATTTTGACAATTTGGGAAGGGGGGATTATTATTTTCACTAAAATCAATATTGTTTTGACGAAAATCTACGCCATTTTCCCCTACAATTCTAGCATTTGCGGTGTGGCTGTGTAAGTTTTTTGGATTTTTTGGAATGTTAGCGGACTGCTCGTCCGTGCATTCCAAAAAATCCAAAATCTTATCACATTGCATACCCAAAGACGAATTGCTAAGGCTTAGTGTTGCATTGATTCCAGCCATTAACCCCAACGCCCCCGCCTCCTCATACCCCGTAGTCCCATTGATTTGCCCAGCTAAATATAGATTATCCACTTCTTTGCACTCAAGCGTATGTCTTAGCTGTGTTGGCTCTACAAAATCATATTCAATCGCGTAGCCATAGCGCGTTATGCGTGCGTTTTCTAGCCCTTTTATGCTGTGTATGATTTGCTCTTGAATATCCACAGGTAGCGAGGTAGTAAGCCCATTTATGTAGTATTCTACGCAATCTTTTGTCTGTGGCTCTAAAAATAATTGGTGTCGCTCTTTGTCTGCAAAGCGGTTGATTTTATCCTCAATGCTAGGGCAATAGCGCGGTCCCACTCCTTGTATCTGCCCTGTAAATAGCGGTGCGCGGTGGAAATTTTTTCTTATGATTTTATGCGTTTTTTCATTAGTATAAGTTACAAAGCAGGGCAAATCAAGTGGCGTAAATTTGCTAGCATTTTGCTCCAAATCTAAGCTAGTGTGGTAGCTAAAATGTGGCGGGTTTTTATCGCCTATATGCTTCTCTAATGCGCCAAAATCAATGCTCCTGCCATCTATGCGCGGGCAAGTCCCTGTTTTTAGTCGTCCTAGCGTTAGCCCTATTTTTTTGAGACTCTCACTTAGCTCATTGCTAGCACTCTCGCCAAATCGCCCATTTATGATTTGATTTTCCCCGATATGCACAAGTCCGCGCAAAAATGTGCCTGTGGTAATGATGATTTTATCTGCGTAGTAAGTCTTGCCGATATTTGTGCGAATGCCGATAGCTTTTTTTCTAGGGGTGTTTTTTTGTGAAAAATCGGGGAGTTTTTCTTTTGATTTTGAGCTAGATTTTGATTTGCACTCTATGCTAGAATCTAGCAAGATTTCACACGCCATCTCTTGAGACACGCTTAGATTTTGCGTATTTAGGGCAAGATTTCGCGCATAGATTCTATATGCGTCCATATCGATTTGTGCGCGTGTGCCACGCACAGCTGGACCTTTTGAGGCATTTAGTATGCGGTATTGGATTCCGCATTTATCGCTTATTTGCCCCATTACGCCACCTAGCGCGTCTATTTCTTTGATTAGATGTCCTTTGCCAAGCCCGCCCATAGCGGGATTACAGCTTGCAAGGGCGATATTTTCTACCAAAATCGTTAGCAAATGCACTTTTGCGCCCATTTTTGCAGCTATGCAGGCTGCTTCTAGTCCTGCGTGTCCGCCGCCTACGATGATAATATCAAAATCTTTTTTATGATTTTTTGTTTGCATAGTTGTTGCCTTTTAAAATGCTTAAAATAAAAAAGCGCAATTATAGCAAAATCATATCTTAAATCCCCTTTATTAAATGCTCGATTAGGATTTTTGTGCCAATAAGCACGAGGATAATACCACCTAAAAACTCTACTTTGTTTGAAAATCTATTTGCAAAATGTAAGCCAAAGCGATTGCCTAGCTTTAGGGCTAGGGCTGAAAATATCGCCGTGATGATTGCTATACAAAGCGCGTTTGCATAGATATGTGTCTCTAGCACCGCTAGGCTTATCCCCACCGCTAGCGCATCTATGCTAGTGGCAATGCCTAAAGGCAACATAATCTTATAACCAAAATCCGCTCCGTTAGTATCGCAAGAATGCGCTTTAGATGAGTCTTTTATCATTTTTGCCCCGATAATGCTAAGCAATAAAAACGCTATCCAATGATCAAATCTAGCAATAAATGAGGCAAATCCCACGCCAAGCCCATAGCCAAGCAATGGCATTATGCCTTGAAATCCACCAAAATATATAGCGACAATGGCGTAATGTTTTAATTTTACTTTTTTGATACTTAAACCTTTGCAAAGACTAACTACAAAGGCATCGGCAGATAACGCACAGGCAATAAAAAATACGCTTACAAAATCCATTTTTTTTCCTTAATATTTATCTTTTTTGTCTTATCACAATATTTGCGCAAAATTTTATGCTTTTTTGGCTTATTGCAAGATTTTTCACAGATTTTGCCTAAAATCTAGCCTGCTTTTATATTGCTTTGATACGCCTTGCCCCACGACTCTAAGCTCCCTAAAATCTCGTTTAGAGATTCCCCTAAAGGTGTGAGTGAATACTCCACTTTTGGTGGGACTTCTGCATAGACTTTGCGCTTGATGATTCGCGCATTTTCTAACTCACGCAGATTTTGGGTTAGCACATTTTGGCTTATGCTTTGATTTTTGCTTGCGCTTATGGACTTTTTTAGCTCGCCAAATCGCTTTGTCCCGCTTAGCAAATCCCGCACGATTAGCATTTTCCATTTGTTGCCGATGAGGTTTAGCGTGGTTTCTATCGGGCAGGGCGAAAAAAAATGCTTGTGATAGAGTTTTGACATTTTGTCCCCTTTTGATAAAATGCGAGATTATAGCAAAATTTATAAAATTTTTCCTTAAATTTTCCCTATTTTACGCAATAGTCCTAAAATAGATATTAGATTATAAAAAAATCCCTACTTGATTTTATTAACTTAATTTCCTACAATTTCACGCAATCAAAATCGCGCTTTATTAAAACCAAAAATGTTGCAAAAATTGCGACTAAGACGCAAGGGCAAATTTTTAGATTTTAGCAAGACGCCGTTTTTTGAGAATTTAAATTTTAAAAGGAGTCAAAATGACAAACAACACAAGACGAAAGTTTCTTAAAACTTCAGCTTTGGGATTAGGAGTAATGGCGTTAGGTAGCAGTGTCTTTGGCAAAGAGCTAGTAAAAAAAGGAGTAAAAATGAAAATAGCAGTTTTGGCTGCCACAGGCAAGGCAGGGCGACTTATCACGCTAGAAGCCCTAAATAGCGGGCATAGCGTAACTGCATTTGTGCGAAGCGCGGATAAAGCAAAGGATTTGGCAGATAAGGGTGCGAAAGTGGTGCAAAAGGACATTTTCGCGCTTAAATCTAGCGATTTAGCGGGATTTGATGTAGTGATTAGCGCGTTTGGCGAATGGAAGGATTTAAGCCTGTATAAAAAGCACGGAGTGCATTTGGCGCAAATCTTGGCAGGAAATAAGGCGCGATTGCTTGTAGTAGGTGGTGCTGGGAGCTACTATATGGACAAAAGCCACACCACACGGCTAATGGATACGCCCACTTTCCCGCAAGCACACAAAGGCGTGGCAAAGGCACATAGCGAACTTTTGGAGCTACTGCGCAAATCGAACAAACTCCATTGGGTGTATGTAAGCCCACCCGCAGAGTTTGTCGCAGACGCGCCCAAAAGTGGTAAATACAAAATCATTGGCGAAGAGTTTGAGGTAAATGCCAAAGGCGAATCTAAGTGCTCTTATGCGGATTATGCAAGTGCGATGATAGATATTGCAGAAGATTCTACGCGAAACAAAGTGCGCGTGGGCGTGATAGGGCTATAATATTTTGTGGCTTGTTTGCGTAGTTTATCTGCGTGGTTTGCCCGCTATGAAAATCCTTATTGTGATATTGCAAATGCTAATTTTTGCGCTTTTTGTCGCGTATAAAACGCTTGTTGCAATAAGCAATGGCAAAATCTGCGTAAGCCGGAGTAAAGCTAAAGATTTACGCAAAATAAAAGTAAAATATGTTTTGTGAATGGTGGCAATACACAATGGGACAGGGCGAAACGCGCATTGGCAAAAACCGAATCGAGCGGGGCGATACGGATAATATCAAACAAAGCCACGAGCTAATTATCATAAAGGAGTAAGACAATGAAAAAAAGTTTTTTCGCGCTTTGTATCTTTGTTTGCCTAGTTTTTGCAGAAAATAAATGCGATTTTTTCGCGCTTAATTATTGTCCGCAAAAATTAGAAGTTAAAATCATAGAGATGAAAAATATTAAGGGCAAAAATTGGTGTGATTTTAAACCTAGTGCCTTGCAAATAAAGCGGTGGCTAAAAAGCGACTATGTGTTAGAGTTTGAGGGCTATCCAGCAGTTGAGTTTTGCTACTATGATTGTAAAAAGATTCAAGGCAAATTAACGCTAAATGATGAAATTTGGGACTTTGAGTTAGAATCCTTTGGGCTTTTAACCTTACGCAAAGGCGATAAAGAAAGATATTTTGGCTGTTCTAAGCCAACTACTGACTTAGATAGTGGTAAAAAACTTTTAGATTCTCCTTGCGCGTGGTTTGCAAGTAGTATTTATGACTGCGGAATTTAGATTTTGGTTATTTAAATTTTAAAAACAAATACGCAGAGATTTAAAAAATTTGCATTCAAAAAAGCGCGCAGGGTAGAGAAAAAAAGATAATAAAAAGAGGCGGAAAGGCAAGCAAAATCGCATAGATTCTAAAATCGCACGGCATTACCCACAAATACGAATTTGATTTAAAGTCCTTTAGCACGGGCAAGACAGAATTTAGCAACCATAAAGAGATGATTTTTGTGTGCGAAGTGGTAAAATGCAAGTGATTTGAGAGAGAATCTATATGCAAATATAAATGCAAATCTACGCAAAAACGCGTAAATCTACCCTGCGTAAATCGCCCAAAGATTTAATATATACGCAATATATACCAGATAATTTCCTTGCACTAAAAGCAAATCTGTGCCCCAAAAACTCATCATTGCACCGCGCTAACTGCTCTAACACAAAGTCCTTGTAACTCGCACTTGTCGCCATTTCTGCCCCCTAAATCCTATAAAATCTCACAAATTTCGCCACAAACCTACTTCGCGCCTTTGTCATTTTTGTAGCTTTGATAGCTCTTTATCACGCGCTTCAAAATTCCATCTGCAAAGGGCGCAATCTCATCATAGCTAAAATAAATATCCGCATCTCTTGACCTTAATACATGTGGGAAGCGAATCGCAATAGTCAAATTTTCGCCATCAAATCGCGCTCCATTTACCCAAAAATTCTCCACTTGCGAATCTCTTTCATTGTTAAAAAAGTCCGCTTCACCGCATTTACATTGCCCTTTATTATCACAATTATCTGAGAAAAAATCCTCATCGCAATATTCGCCTCCCCATTTTTTAACCACGATTTTTCGCAAATTTGCATTGTCATTTAGCAATTCACGCACGGGCATAGCAGACAAAAATGCCTTGCTTTGCGTATCAAACCACCTGCCATATTTTTGGGCAAATACCAAGCCACCGCCATTTGTGTGCGATTCGACTGCGCGTTGAAAATCTTGTGAGTAAAAATATCGTTGCGCTTTTGATAGCGTTTTGTAGCAGCGATTAAATGGCGCGTTTGATTCGTAATCATCGCTCTTTTTGGCATTTTTACCCAAACTCTCACAAAAGCTATCATTTAAAAATTTTGCGATAAGTTTTGGCGAATCTTCTTTTGCGAATTGCAAGGATTCTATGTCAAAATATGCGACAGATTCGCCCTCCGTGCAGTAAGCCCCACAGCCTCCCCATAGCTGAAAAATCTCTAAAAAATCATCATCAAACGCCCATATTGATATGCTACTGACAAAATTTGTCATCAATCTATCCTCATCTCTATCAAAAGGGAGAATCTCTTTTAATGCCCTTTGCTTTGATATTTTTTGTATGTGAAAATCTAAATCGCTCACGATAGCGATTCCCACATCATCAAGGTATAAAAACGCGCCATTTGGGTTTAAGTAATCTTTATCTGTCAAATTATCCACGCCAAAGCCTATCATTGTCGCCTTGCAGAGTTTATCGCCCAAGCATTTGCCATCTTTGTTGCGTAAATCTATGGATTTTTCCTGCATATAGTAGGGATTTGGGTGATTTGGGGCAGTATCTTTGAAGTTTAAAATCTCAATACTCCGTTTTTCTAATTTAGCTTCTATGCACTTTTTGTCGCTTTTGCAACTCGTTAGCTCTTTTAGCCACGCCCTTTGATTTTCTAATAATTTTTGTGCGCCTTCTTTGTTGATAATTGCCCTTTGTTGCGCAAAATCTCTAGCCATAGCCGAATCTAAATGACTTAGATACGAATCAGCGCAAATTGCCTTTTCTGTCTCATTTTGCGCTTTTTTGCAATCAAAGCTGGGGTTATCTTTATTGGATTCATCGGCGTTTAGATTTGCGCCCAAAATAAGCACAAAAAGCGTGATAAAGATTGTTTTCATTGTAGCGTCCTTTTGGATTAAAAAATGGCAAAAATAAAATGCGATTTTAGCAAGATTTTGCAAAATTTTATGCTTTTATAACATTAGCGCAAATTTTTGCAAATTCCCCTTGACTTAGAGTTGTGCTTGTGTTTTGTTGTTTTTGGTTTGAGATTGCCACGATTTTGCAACTTTTTTCAGGTCGCAAATTCTCACAATGACAAAACAGCATTTAAATTTTAAAATGTAAAGCCAAAAAATTGTCCTGCGCGCGTTTTTACCTTAGTCGCCATATCATTTTATCTTTGCAAAATCCACACAAATTCTTTAATGGATTTTTGGGCGTTATTTTTGTGGCTTTTAAATCGCGGATAATCGATCTCTATAAAATCCACACGCCCATTTTGTGCGCGTAAAATCGCCTCAATTTGCTCTTTACTCATTATCCCCTCGCTATTATAGCTTAGCACGAGAGCTTTATAATGCTGGCTTTTGGCGATTTTTTCTAGCTCTAGTGGAGCGAGTTTAGCATTGCAAAAGTTTGATTTTTGCCCCTGCCACTCACGCAGTCCAGCCACGCCCTTAATGCACGGATTATCATACTTTGCGATAGTTTCTAGCAAATGGTAATTTGGTGCGTATTGGCGGTGATTATACGGCGGGTCAAGGTAGAGAATGTCAAATGGTGCGCCTGTGTGAGAATCTAAAATCTCTAAACAATTTCCACAAAAACAGCGATGATTTTTTATGGATTTTGTGCGTGGATTTTGCGCGTTGTTTTTGGAGGCTCTCTCATACAAAAGTGTGAGTTCTTTTAGGCTAAAAGGCTTTAATGCGCGTTTATCCCAGATTTTGCAAAATGCCGCATACACGCCAGCGACATTAGCAAAAAACGACACAGATTCTAAAAGTGTGGCTAGCAAGATAAAGTATTCGTTTTGGGTGATTACATTTCGCGCTTTCCACGATTCAATCTGCAAACGCACAGCGTCAATTTTTTGTGCATTTTCATCGCTAAAATACATTCTAGGTTGCACTAAATCTTTGCTCCCGCTTGGCGAATAATGTTCATAAATAAACCCTGCTTTAGGTTCTAAATTATTGAGATAGTATAGCACTTTTTGGTATGGCGAGGCAAGCAAATTTGGCGTCTTTATCTCACGCCAAATCTCATCTAAACCCTCAAAGTTTGGCGTTGTATTATTGCCTAAATACGCCATTTGCAAACAATAAGAAAAATATAGCAAATCACAGCTAACCACTTCAATGCCTTTGCTTTTAAAAAATCTCCCCACGCTTGTGCTTCCACTAAAAGCATCAAAAAATGTTTTATGCGAATCTGCCTTGCCAGAATGGCTAGAATGCGTTTGTTTAGATTCTAGAAATGTTGGATTTTTACGCCCAATGTAATGCTCCACAATCCCGCATTCACACATAAAATCATAGATTTTGCTTACTAAATTTTCTTTGTTGCCGATGAAGCGCATTTGTTATCCTAAATCCAAAGGATTATAATTTGTGATGAGCACTTCTTTGGTTTTGTTTTTATCTTTGTGCTTTGCTTGGTAATTTGCGTTTGTGTAGTGTGCCTCTAAGTGCGTGATAAAAAAGTCATTTTTATCCACCCAATCTTGTAAAATTTTGTTTTGATTTCCTTTGTGTGTTAGGACATTTGAGAGTGCAAATCTAATGCCTTGTTTATGGAGATTGGCTAAAGATTCTAGCAGAGCGATTTCTAGTTTTTCACTCCATCCGCTAAAGCCTCTTTTGCCGTCATTATAAGTGCCTTGCGTAATGAGATAGGGCGGGTCAGCATAGAGAAAACTCTCTTTTGTAAGGTGGATTTGGGATAAAAATTCTCTAAAATCTAGCGCGTAAAATGCAAAGTTTTTGCTCTGCAATGTCTCTACAAAATCCATAAGATTTTGCTTCATTGTCGCATTAAAAGTAGAGCGATTTTTGCCAAAAGGCGTGTTAAATTTATGGGCGTTATTAAAGCGGATTTGGTGGTTGAAAGAGTGTGCGATAAGGGTTAGGAGTTTAAGCGGGGATTTGTGCGTGTTGTAATCATCGCGCAAAGCATTATAGCCTTGTGCATTTGTAGCATTTAGCGCGTATTTTGCAATGATTTTTTCCAAATTTGCAAGGCTAGATTCCAAAGATTTTGAGCGCAAAAACTCATATAATTCAATTAAATATGTAAGATTATCATTGCAAATAATTTCTTTGGCATAGATTTTGTGCGTGAGATTTATTAGATTGTGGTTAGAATCTTTTTTAGGAGATTCTACATTGATTGCCACATTTAGCCCACCACAAAACAAATCTACAAAGCTATCCACTTGCTTTGGAAACAATGGCAAAATCTGTGGCAAAAGCCGATATTTCCCACCGATATAATTTAACGGGGATTTGATAAATCGTTGATTTTGTGCTTTATAAGCGAGATTCCAAGTCATTTGCCACCCCAAAAATCAAGCAAATTTTTTAACGCAATGATAAAAATTTGCGGGGCTTTTATACCTAAAATCATTTTGCCTTTATTGTTGAGTAAAAAGCCTATTTCTACTTCGATTATTTTTTCATTATCGCTACCAAACAAAACAAGTGTGCGAATGATTTTATAGTGCGGATAAAATCGCTTAATATATGCAGATTCTATAAAATCATAATTTTTTAGCTCCTCAATGCCTTTGTGTTTGTTTGCATACTTTTTGCCCTCTATGTTGATAATTTCTAATCGCTCACTATCAAGCAAAATCAAATCAGGGATAAATAATCGCTTGTTTTTATCGCCATTCTTATACGCCTCTTTGTCCTCATATTTTTCTAGCGCGATTGCGTTACCATCGCTATCAAAAAAATAGCCTTTTTCACAGCCTGCGTGATTTTCAAAAATCACTTCTGCATTTGTAAAATGGCTTACAACTAAATGAATAAAAATTGTGGCAAGTTTTTCGCCCTTTGTTTCATAATGCCAATATTCTTTGTGTGGTAATGCCTTTGGCACAGCTAAACCCTGCAAAGAAATACCTAGTATATTTGCGATTTGGATAAATTTATTGTCCTTGCCGACTTGATTTTGCGAAGTCAATCCGTGTAAAATCACTTCAATATTACCATTAAAATTTAGAATGCGCAACGCTTTTGCTATACCGCTTATCGCACCAATATTTGGGTCGTGCGAGAGTGAATTATTTTTAACCAATCTCCCTGAAATTTGCAACACATTTGAGCGTTGAAAAATATTGATTGGCACATTGCCTTTTGGTGGCTTTCGCATTGCATTTTTACAATCTATCAATTCATCAATACTAACAAATGGTTTTAGTATGTTGTCATCAAATTTTTTACCCTCAATCTCAACGCCAAGTGTGCGTAAAATCCGCATTCCAAAGATATTTGTGTTAGTTGGATTTTGCTTTTGTGAA
>NZ_JBSIUV010000052.1:0-13161 GCF_053654515.1 Helicobacter sp. T3_23-1059
TTGACTAAAAATTCTAAAATAACAAACACTATGAGTTACCATAAAAAACACACAAATCCAAAGTATTTCAAAAACTCAAAATATAAATAGAGATATTTCGCGCTTATGCGCTCAATATGACAAACATTCCGTCATTGCGAGCGGATTTTGACAAATCCGCGTGGCAATCTATATATGATAAAAATTTGTCATACTTAATCGTAAGCGAAGTATCTCAAAGCGTAGCTGATTTAGAAAATCTATAAACACAAATAGAGATATTTCGCGCTCACGCGCTCAATATGACAAAGAAAGAAATACTTCAGTTTTTTATCAGTATGACAATCTTGTGGATTTCCACGAATTTGCAACTTTTGACAAAAGACGCAAATTCTCGCAATTACAAGAAAACCCACCCCCAAACCCCCTCTCTTAGCGCGAGATGGATTTTTCTTTTTGTCCCACTTTCCTTTGCGGAGGATTTTGCTTTCCCCCCCCCCCCTCCCTTTGCAGAGGATTTTTTCTTTTGTTCCCCCTCCCTTGCGGAGGGGGTTAGGGGGTGGGTAGATTTTGCGCTAGCAAAATTTGCATTATTAGAATCTGCATTTGCAAAGCTTACAACGCTAGATTTTGCTTTTGCAATATCTGCTTTGCTAGAATCTGCTTTTGAATCGTGCAAAGAAGTCTTGGAAGTGGAATCTAAAGATACCCACCCCCTAGCCCCCTCCGCAAGGGAGGGGGGACAAGAAGTTTGCAACTCCGCAAGGGAGGGGGAAATCACGCCGTCATTGCGAGCGTGGCAATCTATATACGACAAAAATTTGTCATACTAAGGGTAATGCCCGAAGTATCTAAAAAATCTAAAAAACACAAATAGAGATATTTCGTGCTCACGCGCTCAATATGACAAAAAACATTCTGTCATTGCGAGCGAACGGAGTGAGCGTGGCAATCTATCCTATAATACAAACAAAATATATTGCCACGCGCAACAAGTTGCGCTCGCAATGACGGCAGCGCAAAATTCTCGCAATGACTAGACACTTCGATTTTTTTGCAAAAACCCAAATGCAAAAACCCAAGTGCAAAAACCTCCGTATGACAAATTGCATAACAAGCAGTATAAAAAAATACAAAATCTAAGATACAAAAACCAAAAAAAAAAAAAAAAAAACACAAAACAAAAACCCAAGTATGACAAATAACATAACAGCAAATATCACAACAAATAATACGACTAAGCGCACCAAGCAACACAGCGATAAAAATTACCAAAATCTTATAAATATAATCTAAAATCATACCTTAGCCTTGTATAATAGCGACTTTTATTTTGCTTAACATAGTTTGTTAAGGCTTGTTAGGACTTATGTTGCTAGGATTTTATATGCCAAATATTTTTTATCACATCAAAGTTATTGCCAAAATCATTGCTAGATTCTCATTATTTGCCGTATTTTTTACTTTTTTTAGCGCGTTTTTTTCTTTGGCGAGTGCGGATTCTGCAAATAACAAAATCACTTCCATTCGCTACGAGGGTTTGCAGTCCCTATCAGCCCACCTAGCGAGCGAAATCGCCGACATAAAAGTAGGCGAGGCACTAGATGAGGACAAAATCGATTCTGCGATTACGGATTTTTATGATCAAGGATATTTTAGCGACATTGTAGCGGGGTTTGAAAATGGTGTTTTGACATTTTATTTTGTCGAAAAGCCCCGCGTAGCAGGTATCGAAATCAAAGGCTATGGAAGCGACAATGAAAAACAAACCCTCCAAACCCAAATGGGAATCAAAAAGGGCGAGACTTTCGATGAGCAAAAAATCGAGCGCGCTAAAAGTATCCTAAAAACCGTCCTTGAGTATCAGGGCTATTATGGTTCATTAGTCAAAGAGGAGCTAACAAAAGTAAATGAGGGTGCGTATAATATCGTCTTTAATGTCAATCGCGGGGAAAATATCCTCATCAAAAAAGCGCATTATGAGGGTAGCCAACGCCTAAAAAGAGGCAAAATCGAATCCCTAAGCGCAAACAAACAGCGAGATTTTATGGGCTGGATGTGGGGGCTAAATGATGGCAAACTCCACCTCCAAGAGCTAGAATATGACTCGATGAGAATCCAAGATGTCTATATGCGAAACGGCTTTTTAGACGCCAAAGTCTCTTCGCCATTTTTAAGTGCTAATTTTAACAACCTCACCGCAGAATTGCATTACAAAATCGATGAGGGCAAGCAATACTCCGTAAGCGACATCATAATCGACATTGACAAAGAAGGCATAATAGAAAAAGAAAAACTACAAAAAGCCGTGCAAGTCAAAAAAGGGCAAGTTTTTAATATCGAGGATTTGCGCTATGACGCACAAACGCTAAAGCGACTTATCGCAGACAAAGGCTATGCTTTTGCGCAAGTGCGCCCCGACTTAGACAAAGATGAGGGCGAAAATGCGCTAGATATAAAAGCCTCTGATTTAAAAACTTCTAAACAAGGCACAAAAAAGCACCACAAACTAACAAGCAACAAAGAGAGAGAAGAAGCGCAAAAGCTCCGTAAAGAGCAAGAAAAGCTAGTAGGCAAAGGCACAGTAAAAGTGCTTTATCATATCGAAGCAGGGGAAAAAGTCTATATCAGCGATGTGCTGATTTCAGGCAATAACCGCACAAATGATAGAATCATTCGCCGTGAGATTTTGCTAGCCCCGGGCGATGAGTATAGCCTATCCAAAATCACAGAATCCCAAAACGCCTTGCAGAGACTAGGATTTTTTGAAAATGTCAAAATCGATGAAAGACGCGTAAGCGCGGATTCTATGGATTTGCTTATTACTGTAACAGAAGGGCGCACAGGGCAACTACAATTTGGGCTAGGCTATGGAAGCTATGGAGGGCTAATGATAAATGGCTCAATAAGCGAGCGAAATCTATTTGGCACGGGGCAGACAGGCTCTATCTATGCAAATATCGCCACAGGTGGCACGCCTTATAATATCAGCTATTATGGCACGCCACGAACGATTACAGGGAGGCAGTTTTCAGGCAATATCTCGCTTACAAATCCGCGTATTTTTGATTCTAGGTATTCTACTTCAGCTAGTTTGTATGGCAATTATTATGTAAATTATGTCTATATTGAGCAAAGCTTTGGGCTAAGTCTTAGCGTGGGGCGTATGCTTACGCCCACACTTCGCACCTCTCTTGGCTATGATATAAATTGGGTAAATACTTTTGATTTTATAGAATCAACACGAGGGACTTATGAAGCATTTTATAAGTGGGACAAAGACTATACAAAAGTATGGGCGATGACTTCATCACTTAGCCCGAGTATCAGCTTTGATAATACCGATGACTACTACTTCCCAAAAAACGGCATTATCGCTTCAGCGTATGCGCAGTTTAATGGCATCGGTGGTGATGTGCGAAATATCAAACTTTATGGCAAAGCCGCCTTTTACTATCATCTAAAAAAACATCTAAAAATCGACTTAATCGCCCGCTACAAAGCGCAAGGTGGCTATATTTTCCGCTTTGATAGAAATGACTTTTTACCGCTTAATAATACCTTTTATATGGGTGGGGTTACTACTATCCGTGGTTTTCGCTCGGGCACCATCTCGCCTATTGGTTATATGGAAGGAGGGGGTAACTTACCTTGGGTGGGTGGCGATGGTATGTTTACTAATTCTGTGGAGCTAAGCTATGGACTACTAGAAGCAGCAAAAATGCGCGTAGCTCTTTATGGGGATTATGGATTTTTGACTTTTAAGAGCACGGGACGACTAGATGATGGCAGATATGTAGGAGACTTTAAAGGCTATGGAATCCCGGGCGTTGGAAAATATGATATGGAGTGGAGGGCTAGTATTGGAGCTGCGATAGAGTGGATAAGCCCTATGGGACCCATTGTGCTGATTTTTCCATTTAAGCTATTTAATAAAAAAGAGGGGGATTACACTTCACAATTTGAATTTTCAATGGGAACAAGGTTTTGATAATGTATAGTTACTTTGCTTCTCGTCATTGCGAGACTTGCCTAAAAGGCAAGTCGTGGCAATCCAAAAGCCCCATTTATTGCGATTTAAAAGCCTTATCCCTTGCGGAGTTGTCATTTTTAAAACCCCCTCCCTTGCGGAGGGGGTTTTTGCTTCGGCTAACGCCTCGCAACCCGTTGGGTGGGGGTGGGTTTTCTTTGTCATATTGAGCGTAGCGAAATATCTCTAAAAAATTCCTTGTCATACTGAAGGCGTAGCCCGAAGTATCCAAAAGAGTTTGCAAAAAAATGGTTAATTTGTAAAGTCCTTTGGATACTTCGGCTTTTTTCAAAGCCTCAGTATGACAAAAAATGATAATGGAATAAAAATAGATTGCCACGCTCGCGCTACGCGCTCGCTCGCAATGACAAAAAAAACGCAAACACAAAAAAATCTAACATTTACAAACATCTAAAATCAAAGGCAAAATCTAGCAAAATAAAAAACAAGCACAACAAATGCAAAATCTAAAAAAAGGAAAAAGGAAACTTAATGAAACGCTACACTGATAACGAAATAAAAAAACTACTCCAAAACGCCACCTTGCGCGAGCTAGGGCAAGAAGCTAGCAAAATCAAAGCTAAGCTACACCCTAGCAAAACCACGACTTTTATCGTGGATAGAAATATCAACTACACTAATATTTGCTGGGTTGATTGCAAATTTTGCGCGTTTAAGCGCAAGCTAGGGCAGGAGGGGCAATATATCCTTAGCTTTGAAGAAATCGACAAAAAAATAGAAGAGCTAATCGCAATAGGCGGAACGCAGATTCTCTTTCAAGGGGGTGTGCATCCAAAGCTAAAAATTGATTATTATGAAAATCTAGTTTCACATATTGCAAACAAATTTCCAAATATTACCATTCACGGATTTTCTGCGATTGAGGTAAATTATATCGCTAAAGTCTCTCATCTTAGCATTCCACAAGTGCTAGAGCGGCTAAAAAAAGCAGGGCTTAGCTCGATACCGGGTGCTGGAGCTGAAATCCTAAGCGATAGGGTGCGCGACATCATCGCCCCGCGCAAACTAGACTCTAGCGAATGGATAGAAGTGCATAGACAAGCACACAAACTAGATATAAAATCCACTGCGACAATGATGTTTGGCAGTGTGGATAATGATGATGATATTATCGAGCATTGGCGTAGGGTGCGGGATTTGCAAGATGAGACGGGGGGATTTCGTGCATTTATTTTGTGGAGTTTTCAGCCTGATAATACGCCTTTGCAAGAGGAGTTCCCACATTTGCAAAAAGCTAGCTCAAATCGATATTTGCGTTTGTTAGCATGCTCGCGACTATATTTGGATAATATCAAAAATATCCAAAGTAGCTGGGTTACGCAAGGAAGCCATATCGGGCAGTTGGCATTGCTTTTTGGGGCAAATGACTTAGGAAGCACGATGATGGAAGAAAATGTCGTAGCAGCCGCAGGAGCAAGAAACTCTATGAATCAAGAAGAAATGATAGCCCTAATCAAAGATGTGGGCGAAAATCCAGCCAAACGCGACACAGCGTATCAAATATTAGAGAGGTTTTAGAAATGAAGTCAATCACAAACTACGCAAAATCAACCCTAAAAACCCTAATTTTTCTAACAGGAGTTATCACAATGACAACTTATGCAAACCAAACTACCAACAAAGACGCACGCACAAACGCACAAGAAAAGCAAGACGCAAAATCTACGCAAATATCAACAAACAGCGCAAAATCTAGCACCACCCTAACCCACACGCAAATAAATGGCGTAGAAATCCCCGTGATTTATGAGTATTCCGCGCTTATCCCAGCGGGCAATATCCAGCTAGTCTTTCAAGGCGGAGGCAGCATAAACGCTGATAAAATCGCCCTAACCGCCTTAAAAGATGAGATTTTATCACTTGGCACAAGCAAAAAAGGCAATATCGGCTTTGCAAACGCGCTTGAGGAAAAAGCTATCTCACTATCGGCTAGCAGTGGCACACAAACGCTAAATTTTCATCTATCTTTCTTAAAAGAATACGAAAAAGACGCCATAGACTTGCTAGGCGAGCTAATCCACTACCCTAACCTAAATGAGATAAACAAAGCAAAAACCGCGCTAAATGCGAGAATCCTAAGCAACAAAAGCGATTTTGACTACTTAGCACAAGAGCTACTAAACAAACATCTTTTTGCAGGCACACCGCTTGCAAAGCCAAGTCTAGGCACACAACAAGATGTCAAAAATCTAACCAAAAAAGACATACAAAAAAGCCTAGAATCTAGCCTAAACCTTAGCAATGCCATAATCATAATCGGGGGCGACTTAGAGCTAAAATCTACATTGCAAATGCTAGAAGTGATTTTGAGTGATTTGCCACAGGGCACAACTTATGAAAAAAAGCATTTTGAAATAAACAACAAGCCTAACTTTGTAAGCAAAGATGCACCCACCCAACAAGCATATATTTACTTTGGCTCACCGCTAAAAATGCAAAATCTAAAAAATGAGCGATATTTGGCTAGAGTGGCGGGGTTTATTTTGGGAGCGAGTGGGTTTGGCTCTAGGCTTATGGAGGAAGTGCGAGTAAAGCGCGGACTAGCGTATGGGGCGTATTTTCGGTATAGTGCTAGCCCGCTTATCTCTTATGGCATAGGACAGCTACAAACCAAGCTAGAATCCCAAGATGAAGCTATAAAAGTCGTGCGCGAAGTCATAAGCGATTTTGTCAAAAACGGCGCGACACAAAAAGAGCTAGATAGTGCAAAACAATTTTTGCTAGGGAGTGAGCCACTAGGCAATGAGACGCTATCGCAGCGATTAAGCCGAAGTTTTAATGAGTATTTTTTAGGACTTGAGATAGGATTTTATAAACAAGAGCTAGAAAAAATCAAAAATCTAGAGCTAAAAACGCTAAATGACTATATCAAATCCCACCCAGAAATCGCCGAGCTAACCTTTGGAATCATCACGCAAGAATCTAAACAATAAAGCCAACAAAGGAAAAGCAAAATGTTTCATATCTGCTTTTGTGCTAATGAAGCATATATCAAATACACTGCCGTGCTGATTGCTAGCATTATCAAAGCCACAGATACGACAAAATCTTTTAGCGATTATTTTTACGGATTTGACACAAAAATTAGCGACAAAACGAGAGAGAGAGAGAGAGAGAGTAATCTGCGCGAAATAGGCACTTTTGCGAATATTCAAAAAGCATTAGATTCTTACCCAAAGCAAAATTTTGAGAGTTTGAGCAAATCCCAAAAATGCGAGGGGTATATTTTTCATATCTTTAGCGATTTTGTCAGTCAAGAATCTCGCACCAAACTACAAAATCTAGCCAAAGACTTAAGCAAAATCTACCCTTGCGAGATAAAAATCCATATTTGCAATGATGAACTTTTTGCGGGATTGCCCACGCTAAATGGTAATTATTTGACATATTTTCGATTTTTTATCCCACGCTTTATGCCAAAAGAAGCGCAAATCTGTTTGTATTTAGACATTGATATGCTTGTGCTAGGCGATTTGCGCGGACTTTTTGCGCTTGATATGGGGGAATCTTGCGTTGGTATAGTAAAAGATAGGCTAAATAAAAATAATGCCAAAAAATTGCGCTCCAAAACCCCAAATGCAAAGGATATTTATTTTGCGGAGTCTTATTTTAACGCAGGCTTTTTGCTAATCAACCTAAATGCGTGGGAGCGACAAAACATAGCGCAAAAATGCTTTGAAATTATGGCAAATTATCATTTAAGCGCACACGACCAAGATGCGCTAAATGCTGCTATCGCGGATTGCCAAAGGTTATATTTGCCATTTGGATTCAACTTGCTAGTGTATTCATATATTTTTGCAAGTTGCAAGGACGAAGCGTTACGCTATAAGTTTGATTTTACGCGAGAACAGATGAACCTAGCAATAAAAAATCCCGTGATTTTGCATTTTGCGGGTGGGTATAAGTCGTGGAGTAATTTTTGGATTAAAAATGCAAAAGGAACAATTTTAAGCAATATATGGTGGGAAATCGCTTTTCAAACGCCACATTTTAGCGAGATTTTACGCAAAGATTTTGAGGCATTAAAGCAAAATCCACATAAGATTTTTGAATCACAAAGCGCGATTTATTTGCTAAATCACACGCGCAAAAATGGTAAATTTTTGGGATTTTTTAGCTTTTTTACTTTGCCATTTATCACAGCAAAAATCTTTAACACATTTGAGCGAGAAATCGCAAAACTAAGCAATTTTAAAAATTTAGATTCCAAAAATATTATCAAACATTTGCATAAGATTTTAGAATCACAAGGGCTAGATTTTGCAAAACTAGATTCTAGCGATTTGTCCCCTAGCGATTATAATTTCGCTTTTGAGCTTTATGCGTTAGCCCAAAAATCGTGGAAAAGACGCAAAAAAGGCGATTTGCTAATCCTGCCTTTTAAAGCAATCAAACTAAAAATCCGCCATAAGCGATATGGAATCACCCGCGTTATAAAAGCCGATATTCACGCGTAAATTCTGTGCTATAATTTGCGCTATTTTTTTATGTGAGGAATCGCTATGGAATTTGAAACCAACTTTGAAACAATAATCGGGCTAGAAGTCCATGTCCAGCTAAATACCAAAACCAAAATCTTTTGTAGTTGTGCGACAAGTTTTGGTGAAGAACCAAATAAAAATGTCTGCCCCACTTGCCTTGCACTGCCCGGGGCATTGCCCGTGCTTAACCGCGAAGCGGTAAAAAAGGCGATTCAATTTGGCACGGCGATAAATGCGGTTATTAACCAAAATTCGATTTTTGCGCGAAAAAATTACTTTTACCCCGACTTACCAAAGGCGTATCAAATCAGCCAATATGAGATTCCAATCGTGGGACGGGGAGAAATCGAAATTGAAATCGAATCAGATTCTGCGGAATATACCCAAAACAACGGCAAAAACGGCGAAGTTATTTTAGATGAGAAATTGCGAAGACAAGAGCAAGACAAGGGCACGGACTGCTCGTCCGTAACCGCAGTCGCAGACTCGCAGGATTCGCAATTTATCGCTAAAAGAACGAGCCGTAAAATTATCGGCGTTACAAGAGCGCATTTAGAAGAGGACGCAGGCAAAAATATCCACGAATCCAACTACTCCAAAGTCGATTTAAACCGCGCCTGCACGCCGTTGCTAGAAATCGTAAGCGAGCCAGATATGCGCAGTAGCGATGAAGCGGTGGCGTATTTAAAGAAACTGCATTCAATCGTGCGCTTTTTAGGCATTAGCGATGCGAATATGCAGGAGGGGAGTTTCCGCTGTGATGCGAATGTCTCAATCCGTCCGCGTGGAGATTCCGCGCTTTATACACGCGTGGAGATTAAGAATCTCAACTCATTTAAATTTATCCAAAAAGCGATTGAATACGAGGTGCAAAGGCAAAGAGAGGCGTGGGAAGATGGCAAATATGAAAGCGAAGTGGTGCAAGAAACGCGCCTTTTTGACACGCAAAAGGGGCAGACGCGCTCTATGCGGGGCAAGGAGGAAGCGGCGGATTATCGCTATTTCCCTGACCCTGATTTGCTCCCCGTGTTTATCGATGACAATCTAATGCGCGAGGGGCGAGAAATCGCTGAAATGCCCGATGAAAAGCGTGCGCGATATATCAATGATTTTGGATTGAAGCCACAAGATGCGCAAATGCTGACAAATGAGCTAGAACTCGCGCAATACTTTGAATCTATGGTGGCACAAGGTGCGAGTGGCAAGGGTGCGTTTGTGTGGCTTGGTAATGAGCTTTTGGGGCGATTAAAAGGGGAGAATACTCTGCAAACTTGTGGCGTGGATAGCGCGACTTTGGCAAATCTCGTAAAAAGCGTAGAATCTAGCGCGATAAGTGGCAAAAGTGGCAAGCAGATTTTGGATTTGCTCGTAGAGAAGCGTGGCGTAGATGAGAGTGGCAAAAAGCTAGAAATACATAGCCTTATAGAATCGCTAGGACTTGCGCAAGTCAATGATGATGGCGCGATACTAAGCGCGATTGAAGTCGTGCTAAGCGCAAATGCCGATAAAGTCGCGGAGTATAAAAGTGGCAAGGACAAACTCTTTGGCTTTTTTGTGGGGCAGGTGATGAAAAACGCAAAAGGCGCAAATCCCGCAAGAGTAAATGAACTATTAAAAGAGAAGTTGGGCTAAGACTACAAGTTTGTTTTTTAAAATTTAAAGGACAAAAAATGAAAACACTTAAAAATCTGCTTTTGGTTTTTGTGCTTGGGGCGTTGGCTGTTTGCGCGGTGTATGCGGATATAAATGTGAGAGACAATAATGGCTTTACCGCGCTAACGGAGGCTACAAGGGGAGAATATGTAGAAGTTGCAAAATACCTAAAAAGCAAAGGCGCGAACGAGTGAAATTTAGCGTAATGCTAAAAATTTGGTAGATTGTGTGAGTTTTTGCGCAAAATCTACCGAAACTCACACAATCTATATTTTTGTAAGACTTTAATTTTTTAAGAAACTAAAATCTTTCTAAAATCCTACTAATAAGAACTAATAAGAAATCATTAGAGCAACAAAAAGCATTAACACAAAATCAACAAAAGATTTGGTTTGGGATTTGTAAGAAAAATGTGAAGTTTTCAAAAAAAGCAAGTCGTTAGATAATTTGCTAAATGAAATCAAATGAGTTATTTGAAAAGTAGATTTTTGTTTGTTTGGGGAAGTTGGGAGGATATTTGAGAATAGTTGCATATAAAATCAAATATACCTAACAATCTAAATAGCATTTATTTAAAGAATCTAAAATCAAGCTAAAAAGTAGCGGATTTGTAAAGCCGTAACTACAAGCCACGACTTTACAATAATCCACATTTGCTACAATGAAAATCTTTTTAGCAAAAACTAATGCTTGTGCGCTCCTGCTTTGTCATCGTGCTTATGCTCACCGTGCTCGCCACCGCCGTGATGAGGGCAACCGCCACCTGTGAAGCCAAATTCTGCCTTAGCTTCTTCACTTAGTGCTTCGATTTTTGCTTTAAACTCTTTTTTCACAGCCTCTTCATAAGCGCGAAAATCTTTGACTTTGAAGTTTTCAGTCGCTTTGTCATAAGCAGCTTTTACTTTGTCTAAAAAAGCCTTTTTTGCTTCGCCTTCTAGTTTGTTTGCGCGCTTCATCACTTCGAGTTTCAAATCCGCCGCATCGACTGGTTTTAGCTTGCCATTATTTTGCTTGATTAGCTCATCATCGCTACTCTTGCTATAATCAGCTGCCATAGCCAAGCCCTGTCCAAAAAAGGCGAATAAAACGCCTGCCATTACGATTTTTACCATTTTTGCCGTTTTCATCTGGCACTCCTTAGGAAATAAGATAAGTTTGCATTATAAACATAATATGTAAATTTGATTCTTAAAATGCAATTTTTGTAATGAAATCTAATAAATTTTTTAAAATTCACTTTTAGATTTTACGCGCAAATATTAAAAAACAAATAATGCAACAAATCCCGCTTTTAAGCTAGCAAAAAGATGGCTACAAGCTATTTGATTGTTTTGTGATACGCGCTACAAACTTGTCTTGCGTTTTTTTTCATTATATTTTTATGGATTATTGCCATTATTTTACTCCTCGTTGGTTTAGTCTTTTGTATTCATCACAGCCTACTTGTTCGCCTAAATCACAACCTTTGCCATAAAATCTTTTTGCTTGTTGTAGCGATTTTGCCACTCCTACACCATCGCGATAAGCAATCCCCAACAATACGCAAGAATTTGCGTTTAACAAATCACAGCCCTTTCTTGCAAGTTCCGCAAATTTATAGTAATTTTGCCTCACACCTTGTCCTTGAAAATAAAGAGCAGCTAAAGATACGCAAGATTCCCCTACTACTTTTTTATCATCAGCCCCTAAATTAGCCACATTTAAATCACACGCTTTTTTGTAATATTGCGCTGCTTTATGATATTCGTTGTTTTGGTTAGCTCCCCGTCCTGCGATTGAACACACTTTTGCTAAAGTTTTTTTATTTTTTTGTATTGTGTTGCAACCTTTCATAGCTATCCTTATAGCATTTTCAACATCGTTTTGTGCTACATACATCTGCATCAAAAAATCATACATTTCCTCTTGGAAAGAAATGGGTTCCATTTGTTTATCAACTTGCAAAACTTGCAAATATGTATCGTTTTGTAGCTGGCTAGGGCTTAACTTGATGATTTCTTCCCCATATTTAAACGCTTCACTAAAATTATAGACATAACTATAAGCCAAAAATCCAGCTACGCACTTATTCCTATTAGCACATTGATTTGCGGGAGGGATTATTCCACTATCAATTACAAATTGACATTTTTCAGGTGCTTCGCCTGTAAAACATCCAACCATTGCTTGAGTAAATGCTGTTTCATCTATTTCGTTATTAGCTAGTTGCTTAAAATTTTCATTAGCCGTAGTTGCATTTTTGCCTATTGTATTTTTAAATCCCCCTTGCGCTCGCTGTTGTGCACAACTCCCCGGATACCAATCATCCTCACAATAATCCAAATTTGTATCCAATTTAAACGATTGTGCGTGCAAACAATTTACACCAAATATTACTATACTTGTCAAAATCCAAAATGCTAATGCAAATTTACTGCTACTATGATTTTTCATTTTTTTACTCCTTTAGTTTGGGATTATGGAATTTTTGCGTGCGGTTTTTTGTAGAGAAAAAACCAAAAGGATAAAGAAAATGCTATACACCGAAAGAAGTAAATTCAAAAATAAATCATTGTTGCATTTAATAATATTACAAAATGCAATGCTGTTATTGTCGCATTTATTATGACTAAAGAGATTTACCACACCGAAAATATATTTTGGATTACAAGTTAATAGCCACGCACAAGGCACAAGATTTAGCAGTGTAAAAAATCCAAAAAATTTGATTTTTTCAAACAAAATTGAGAAACATAAAGCCACACTTAAAATGCCCCAAAAGATACTCCACCATATTTTTTCATTGAAAAAATCTTTTTCAAAAAATAACGCCGTAGCAAAACTCCCCACCAAAATAATAAACCACGAGAGAATCTTTAGCAAGTCCGTGTGGTGTGCTGAAGTATGTTGATAAAAGCAAAGTTGAATCTTATCGCACCAATCTTTGCTGAATTTCTTAGGATTGTTTAAATTTATTTCTTGCTCTTTTGCATAAAGTTCTAATTTATGCCAATT
>NZ_JBSIUV010000053.1:0-11970 GCF_053654515.1 Helicobacter sp. T3_23-1059
TAAAGTTTTTACTCGCCATTTCAAGCAAATGTTGGCGCAAAAGCGGGTTGTTAAACGGCATAAGCGCGGAGTCGCGGATAGATTCTATTTGCGCTTCGCTTTTGCCCTCGCAAAAATCGCTATCAATGCACTCGCTCAAATCCCGCGCTAGTTCGCGCAAATCTTTGCCTTTTTTGTCATTTATCGCGCTTAAATTTCTTGCTAGTTCATTGTCTTGTGGCGTGGCGTTTAGCGCAAGTTTTGCTAGACGATTTGCAAGGCTAGATATAGTGTCCTCATCATTTGCGCCCATTGCTACAGATTCTAGCAGTTTTTTAAAGCTCACGCCCTTTTTGCGCTCTAGGGGTGAAGAAATGCTTTTTAGACTTTCTGTTACGCCTACCGCGTCAATGACAAAGAAATGATTTTTGCCATTTGCATTTGGTGTAACTTCTTTTAAGCTATCTTTATTTACTACTCGCACGCCACGCCCTAGCATTTGCTCATAGTAGAGCTTTGATTTCACATCGCGCATAAAGATAAGCACTTCTAGGGGCTTTATGTCCGTGCCTGTGGCTATCATATCGACCGTTACGGCTATGCGAAACTTTGGACTTGTGCGAAACTCGGCAATAAGCTCTTTTGGGCTTTGTTTGCCTATGTTGTAAGTGATTTTTTGGCAAAAGTCATTATCAGCGTTAAAGACTTCACGGGCGATGCGGACAATCTCTTCGGCGTGTGCGTCATCTTTGGCAAAAATCAGCGTCTTTGGAATCCACGCTTTATCATTTGCGCGTTCTGGGAAAAGCTGGGTAAAAAGGCTATTTTTGTAGCATTCTAAAATGGTGCGGATTTGATTTAGCGCGACTACGCTTCTATCTAAATCCGCTTTTTTATACTCCAAATCCTCATCTATGCTTTCATAAATGAGCTTTCTTGTGCGTTTGTCGCGCTTTGGCACGGCAAAATGGCCATCACTTGCTTCTATCACTCCGCCATTCTCGCTGATTTTTGTGGCGATGCGGAAAATTTCAAAGCCCACATTTACGCCATCGATTATGCTTTTTTCAAGCGGATATTCGCTCACTAGATTTTGCGCGAAAAATCCTAGCGTGTGTTTGCTAGGCGTAGCAGAAAGCCCGATGATAAAGGCATCAAAGTATTCTAGCACTTGTCGCCACTCGCCATAAATGCTTCTATGGCACTCATCTACGATAATAAAGTCAAAAAAATCGATTGCAAAAGCGGGATTGTAGCGAAGCTCTTTTGGTGGTGTGTGCTTTGCGGTGTGTGCATCAAACGCTGAATGCTCTTCATTTGCGCTGTCAAATTCTGCCTCGCCTTTTAGCAAAGAATAAAGTCGCTGAATCGTGGTAATGACTAGCTTTGAATCCTTGTCAATGTGGTTTGTTTGCAAGTGATTTGTAATGTAGATTTCGCTAAATTTGCGATTGTCATTTGGGAGGCGGAAATTATCAAATTCTTTTTTGGCTTGTTCGCCGAGATTGTTTCTATCCACAAGAAAGAGAATGCGCCCCGCGTTTGCGTGGGTAAAAAGCCTAGCAACAAAATTACACGCGGTAAAGGTTTTGCCCGCACCCGTTGCCATTTGGATAAGTGCGCGGGGTTTGTTTAGGGACAGGGAGTTTTCAAGCGCGGTGATAGCCTCTGCTTGGCAGGGGCGCAAATGCGTAGAATCTAGCGGGATTTGGGGAAGTGTGCTTAGATTTTGTCGCAAAGTGCTTTTGGACTCTAGTTTGTCAAGCAAAGATTTTGGCGTGTGAAAGGCAAAAACGCGCCTTGCTCTTTTGCCTTGCGCGTGTGATTCGCGCAAATCGGTGAAAAATATCTCGCCTCCATTGCTTTCATACAAAAAAGGCAGAGGATTTGCCCACGCTTTTAGATTTGGTGGTAAATGCGTGGCGTAGTGTTTGCTTTGGGCGTGTATGCCACTTAATGTCTTGCTCTCTTTTTTTGCCTCGATGACACCACACGCCTTGCCCTCGATAAAAAGCAAATAATCTGCCTCGCTCCCATCACTCATCATAAATTCTCTCACGGCAACAGCGGAAATGTCCTGTCCTTGCGCTTTGGCAAGGCGGTTAAACTCTGCTTTATCTTGCAGGACAAATCCGCAAGACTCTAGCAACTCATCGATATTTATGCGCGTCTTTGCTTCGTCTTTCATCATCGCTCCTAACCCCAATCATTTAGGAATACACTCACATTTTCAACGCGCTATTATAGCATTTGATTTAAGATAAATGCACGCACAAGAATGCTAACACACAAAAGCACCATAGAGCGCAAATACAGGGCTAAAGTGTCTAAACCTCGCTCATTAGCTCGCTTAGAGATACGTTAGCGAGGTAGGATTCTAGCACTTTTTGCGCATCGGTAAAGCGAGAATCTAAAATGCTGTGAATATGCTTGCCAAGCGGGCAGAGCGTGTTAAAGTGTGAAAAATTGCGTGTATATTGTCCCTCCTATTAAATAAATTTTCTTATAATGCGCTCCGTGATAAGAATGATTTATCACAACAAATCACAACAAATAAAGGAGAAACTATGTTTGAATTACGAGCATTACCTTACCAAAAAGACGCATTTGGGGACTTCCTAAGCCCTATCACATTTGACTTTCACTATGGCAAGCATCATCAAACTTATGTCAATAATCTTAACAATTTGACTAAGGGCGGTGAATTTGAAAACACCGAGCTTTATGACATTATCAAAAAGTCTAGTGGCGGGGTGTTTAACAACGCTGCGCAGGTGTATAATCACGATTTTTATTGGGATTGTATCACGCCAAAGGGCGATGTGGGCGCGATTAGCGAGGAGCTAAAAGGGGCTTTAAATTCTGAATTTGGTAGCCTTGATGGATTTAAAGAGAAATTTTTGACTGCAGCCACTACGCTATTTGGCTCTGGGTGGTGCTGGCTCGTGCTTAATGCGCAAAGCAAAAAGCTAGAAATCGTGCAAACAAGCAACGCCGCCACGCCCATAAGCGAGGATAAAATCCCGCTACTTGTGGTAGATGTGTGGGAGCACGCTTACTACATAGACCATAAAAACGCGCGCCCTGCGTATTTGGAAAAATACTTCGCGCATATAAATTGGGGCTTTGTCTCTAAGGCGTATGAATGGGCGCAAAAAGAGGGCGTAAGCTCGGTTAGATTTTATATAAACGAGCTGCATAAAAAGTAGCGAGAAGTGCTTAATGCGCTAAATGCGACTATACGCTAAGTGTAGCGCGTTTAGCACGCAAAAGCACAAATCTAAGCAAGACAAATGCGCGTTTTGCAAACACGAGCAAATACCTCTAAAACAAATGCTTATTTGCGACACTAGGGCAAGATTTTGCAAAGTCAAACACAAAATCAAACGCTTGATTTAGTTTTCGTAGATTCCGTGATTTTAGCGGAATCTACTTTTTTCCCTTATGCCACATTTTATCTGCATTGCATTTGACTATCGCATTTGTTTTTTTGTTATACTTCACATCACAAAACTTCACACAAAACTTCTTAGGAGATTCCCATTTTTCCCCATTTTGCCACTACACCGCAAACCAAACACGCAAAAAAACTTCTCCTTATTTCGCTAGGTTGCACCAAAAATCTAGTCGATAGCGAAGTAATGCTAGGGCGATTAAGCACACTAGAGCTGACTAATGACGCAAAAGAAGCAGATGTGATTATTGTCAATACTTGTGGGTTTATCCATAGCGCAAAGCAAGAGAGTGTGAGCGAGATTTTGCGCGTCTCTAGCGAGCGAAAAAAGGGGGCTATCCTCGTTGTAAGCGGGTGTCTAAGCGAGCGATATGCAAAAGAGCTAGAGAGTGATATGCCTGAGATTGATATTATCATAGGTGTGCGCGATTATGATAAAATCGATAGTTTGCTAGAAAAAAAGGGCTTTATTTTTGCCAAAGATAGCAGCATTCCATTTGTGGATTTTACGCGCAAAAACCTTGCAAGCAAAACCACACAAATAGCACAAACAAATCAAAATCTATCGCGCAAAAATAGTCAAAAATTAACAACGCAAACAGCCTCAAGCCAAAATCTATCAAGCACCATTTTTTCAAGCAATGACAAAGTGTTTTTAAGCGATGAAAACTCCAAGCGAGTAATCAGCAATTCCGCCATTCACGCCTATATAAAGCTAAGCGAGGGTTGCAATCAAAACTGCTCATTTTGTGCGATTCCTAGCTTTAAGGGCAAACTTCAGTCCCGCTCTATCGCAAGCGTGCTAGGCGAGGTAGAAAATCTAGCAAAGCAGGGCTACAAAGATTTTAGCTTTATTGCGCAGGATTCTAGCTCGTATTTGCTAGATTTTGGGGTGCGAGATGGACTCATCTCCCTTATCAAAGCACTAGATTCTAGTGGCGTGGCAAAATCTGCTAGAATCCACTATCTCTACCCAACCACCACAAGCCACAAACTAATCGAAACCATAGCAAAATCTGCTGTGGTGCAAAACTATTTTGATATGCCAATCCAACACATAAGCGACAAAATGTTGCGACTTATGAAGCGAGGGATAAGCACAACCAAGCTAAAACAAATGCTAAATCTTATGCGCTCTATTCCAAATGCGTTTTTGCGTAGCACGATTATCGTAGGGCATCCTTGCGAGGAGGAGAGGGAGTTTTGCGAGCTAAAAGATTTTATAGAAGAGGGGATTTTTGATAGGCTAAATCTTTTTGCTTTTTCTAGTGAGGAGGGGACTTATGCGCACACGATGAGCAAAAAAGTCCCTACAAATGTCGTAAATAAGCGACTAAACGCACTAAATAAAATCCTAAAATCTAAAGACAAAGCTAGATATAGCGCACTAAAGGGCAAAAAAATCTCTGTGATACTAGAGGGCAGAGCGGAAGTAAGCCCGCATTTTTACTCTAGCAGGGATATTCGCTGGGGGCTAGAGATAGATGGCGAAATCCTAATCAATGATAGCCAAATAGAACGACTAAATGTAGGCTACTACAAAGCCCAAATCACAGAATATAAAAACGGACTTTTGTTTGGGAAAATCCTAGATAGGCTTAACTAATTAAATTTTCTTAAGCCATATATTTTTTCAATTTTAATCAAACGCTTTTTTGTTTTTAAGTAGTAATTTCACTCATTAAAACATTGCAAAAAATTTGCACTTTTTTGGCTTATTTTTTTTGCAAACACTTTTTTATCGCGTCCAAAACTGCAATTATGAATAATTCTGTCAAATTTAACCCACCATTATATGCAAAAACATCTCTACTTCATTTTTGCATTTTTCAACCTATTGACTTTTATAATATAATATATTACAAATATAAATAAACTTTAAGCTAAAACACTTAAACCAAAGGATACCAAATGAAACCCATCACAAATCACCAAAATCAAAGCACCACCACGCAAAATCTCATTTTGCTTACTATTTTGCTTGCCGTGTTTGTAGTGCCTAGCTCGATTTCTGGCACGGCTATCGCGTTAGAGTTTATCGCGCAAAGTTTTAGCGACACTTTGCAAACGCCACAAATGGCGGATTATTTAAGCATAAGCACACAAAACGCCACCTTTAGCGCGCTTTTGCAATGGGTAGTCAATAGCTTTAACCTTTGTTTTGCCACTTTTACGCTCATTTGGGGTGCGTTAGCAGATAGATTTGGTGCGAGAAAATGCCTTATTTTAGGTGTGTTGCTCTACCTCATAGGCTCTGCCCTCTCCACACTTGCACCAAATCTACTAATCCTTGATATTGCACGAGGCATCGCTGGGCTTGGTGGGGCGAGTGTGTTTTCCTGCGGTGCGTCAATTCTCATCAAAACCTTTAGCGAGGACAAACGCGCTAAGGCTTTCGCACTTTTTGGCACTACGGCTGGGCTTGGCATTACCCTTAGCCCCACGATTTGCGGGCTTTTGATTGACGCGTTTGCAAATGTCTCAATCGCTGGGTTTGACATCTCTATTGAGAATTCGTGGCGAAGTATTTTTGCCTTTCATTTCCTTGTGCTTTTTGTCGTGCTAGCTTTAAGCCCTGTGTTGCCAAAAGACACTCAAAGCATCGCACAAGAAGCACACAAAACTCCGCAAAATCCTACCGAGTCAGAATTTAAAGCCCAAAATCCCGCGCAAAACAAAGCATTTAAGAAGCGATTTGACACACTCGGTGCGATTCTTTTCATCGCCTTTCTCTTTAGCTTTATGCTCTTTATCACGCGCATTAGCGAGATTAGCTCGCCTTTTACGCTTGGCATTCTTAGCCTTAGCATTGTCGCTGGCATTGCATTTGGGCTATATGAGCGATATTTGCACACACAGGGCGCAATCCCTCTGCTAGATTTTAGTGTGCTAAGCAATGCTAAATTTGTGGGATTCACGCTCGTGTGCGTAGTGGCTGGATTTAGTTTTGTGGTGCTTTTGACTTATTTTCCGCAGTTTTTGCAACGCGTCTTTGGATTTTTGCCTGCACATTCTGGAATCTTTATGCTTTTTCTTACCGCGCCTATGCTTTTTTGTCCCATTATCGCGGGCAAGATTTTAGCGCAAGCAAAATCTAGCGACACACCAAAAATCTTAAGCCTTGCAATGTCGCTAATGATGAGTTTGGGGACGCTTGCGCTTATTGTAGTTGTGCGGTATGCTAGCGATTTTGGCGAGAGTTTGGGCTTTGGACTTATTGCATTAGTGTTGTTTATTGTAGGTGTGGGTATGGGCTTGCACGCGGGCGCGATTGATAATCTCGCCTTAAGTAGCGTGGAGGAGGGTAAAAGTGGCTTTGCTGCTGGTGTGCTAAATTGCTTTCGGCTTGGAAGCGAGGCGGTGGGTGTGGCACTCTATGGTGCGCTAATGGCGTTGTTTTCTCAAATGTTTGCGCACGATTTTGCGCTAAATTCTATTGCGCAAAGCCAAAATCTAATAAACGCGTTTTCTTGCACGCTAGGGATTTTAGGGATTTTTTGCATAATTCTAACCGCGATTTTATGGAGGCTTTTAGCGCGAAAATAGTTCGCAAAATAGAGTATAATACGCGCTAAATTTCAAAAAGGGGCAAAATGCAAATCCCATCGCGCTTTAGCATTGCTATTCATATCTGTATGTGTTTGGAATTTTTTAATGAAGATTCTGGATTTAACGCGGGAAAAAGCCCGAAGCAAAAAAAGCATTGCAAGCCAATGACGGGCGAAGTTCTCGCGGAATCTGTGGGCGCACATAGCGTGATAATCCGCAATATTATCGCAAATCTCAAAAATGCTGGGCTAGTAGAAACACGGCGCGGAGGCAGTGGGGCGAGACTCGCAAAATCTGCTAAAGACATTAGTTTGCTAGATATTTTTAACGCCGTGCAATCAACTAAAACAAGCGAGTTAAGCGAGGCTAGCGCGGATAAAAACGCATTAAAAAACGGCGCAAAATCAAATACCAAACAAGCAAAATCTACACAAAAACAAAAAAATACAGCACAAGACTTAACCCAAAATCAACTTTTTCGCTTTCACGCTAATCCAAACACGCTCTGCCCGCTTGGCAAGCATATTCATAGCATTTTAGATTCTCGCTTTGCCGATGCGCAAAAAATGCTAGAATCCTACCTCGCAAGCGTAGATTTAAGCGAGCTAATGAGCGAGGTTTAGACACTTTAGCCCTGTATTTGCGCCCTCTTGGTGCTTTTGTGTGTCAGCATTCTTGTGCGTGCATTTATCTTAAATCAAATGCTATAATAGCGCGTTGAAAATGTGAGTGTATTCCTAAATGATTGGGGTTAGGAGCGATGATGAAAGACGAAGCAAAAACGCGCATAAATATCGATGAGTTGCTAGAGTCTTGCGGGTTTGTCCTGCAAGATAAAGCAGAGTTTAACCGCCTTGCTAAAGCACAAGGGCAGGACATTTCAGGCGTTGCTGTGCGTGAATTTATGATGAGTGATGGGAGCGAGGCGGATTATTTGCTTTTTATCGAGGGCAGGGCGTGTGGTGTCATCGAAGCGAAAAAAGAGAGCAAGACATTAAGTGGCGCACACGCCCAAAGCAAACACTACGCCACGCATTTACCACCAAATCTAAAAGCGTGGGCAAATCCCCTGCCTTTTATCTATGAGAGCAACGGAGGCGAGATATTTTTCACTGATTTACGCGAATCGCACGCGCAAGGCAAAAGGGCTAGGCGCGTTTTTGCCTTTCACACGCCAAAATCCCTGCTTGATAAGCTACAATCCAAAAGCACTCTGCGACAAAATCTCACCACACTCCCCCAAATCCCGCTAGATTCTACGCATTTGCGCCCCTGCCAAGCAGAGGCTATCACCGCGCTTGAAAACTCGCTGTCCCTAAACAAACCCCGCGCACTTATCCAAATGGCAACGGGTGCGGGCAAAACCTTTACCGCGTGCAATTTTGTTGCTAGGCTTTTTACCCACGCAAACGCAGGGCGCATTCTCTTTCTTGTGGATAGAAATAATCTCGGCGAACAGGCAAAAAAAGAATTTGATAATTTCCGCCTCCCAAATGACAATCGCAAATTTAGCGAAATCTACATTACACCTGCAAAGCAACGACAAAAATGCACAGATTCGCGCATTAAGATTCACTAGCAATTAAATTTAACACTTAATTATGTTAAAATGCAAAATCATTTTTTTACAAAAGGGTTGAATATATGACTGCTAGAATCAAGCCAAATACACACAATTTGTTAAATAATTTTTATGCGCTTGATTGTGTGGATTTTATGCAAACGCACTTGCAAGATGAAAGTATTGATATGGTGCTAACTTCACCGCCTTATGATGATTTGCGAAATTATCAAGGCTATATTTTTGAGTTTGAAAAAATAGCAGATGAACTTTTTAGAGTGATTAAAAAAGGTGGTGTTGTGGTGTGGATTGTCGGCGATAAAATCAAAAATGGCAACAAAAGCCTAACAAGTTTTAGACAAGCCCTTTATTTTCAGCAAATTGGTTTTAATATGCACGATGTGATGATTTATGCAAAGAAAAATACACCTTTTATGCGCTCAAATGCCTACACAAATGGCTATGAATATATGTTTATTTTATCCAAAGGTAAGCCAAAAACCTTTAATCCGCTAAAAGAGCCAACCGCAAGAAGCGGAATGGAAATGCTTGTAGCAAACAAAGGTGCGGATGCCAAAAATAACAAAGTCCTAAAAGAACTTAAAAAAGAAAAAACAAAAAGCAATATTTGGTATTACGCAGTGGGATTGGGCGGTAGCACTAATGATAAAATCGCCTTTTCTCACCCTGCGGTATTCCCTGAGCAACTAGCCACAGACCATATTTTATCGTGGAGCAATGAGGGGGATATAGTTTTTGACCCTATGTGTGGCTCAGGCACGACTTGCAAAATGGCTTTTTTGCACAATCGAAACTTCATAGGTGTAGATATAAGTAAAGAATATATAGAAATAGCTAAAAAGAGATTAAGCCAATACAATCAAGGATTGTTTGTATGCTAAAAAATGATGATTTTGTCATTGCAAATAAACAATTAGGCGATATTGCGATAAATGCTGTCGGTGTGGTAATGGCTATCAATGGCGAATCTGCAATGGTGTTATTTATCGGCGCAAATGAAATTAAAAGAGTTGATTTTGCAGATTTAGAGCCTCTTGATATTTACAAAACAGGTAAAGGTTATGACAAAAAGATATGCAACATTTGTCATATCCTAAAAGAAACTAATGACTTTGAAATCAACCAAACAGACGCCAAAGGGCTTAAAACTACGCGACCAAGTTGTAGAGAGTGCAGAAAAAGTATTGATGGAATGAAACTATCCCCTAGCGAAAAAAGGCGAATGGATAAAATCGCGCCACCAAAGGGCAGTATTTTTACCTGTCCAATTTGCGAAAAGCGTAGCATAGTAGGCGTTACGGCAAATCTTGTGCGCGACCATAATCACGATACAGGCGAGGGCAGAGAGTGGATTTGTGATAGTTGCAACACGGGACTTGGTAGATTTAAAGATAATCCAAAATTTCTACAAAAAGTCATTGAGTATTTGCAAAAATATGAAAAATAGCAGATTTGCCAAACCCTAATGTTCTACACAAATCAAATGCAAAGCAGAATTTTCATAATCATTTAACAACACGCAAAGCTATGCCAAAAGGCATTTGACACGAAAACTCATAAACGAACTCCACGAGAAGCTAAAATTTGCGGGGCTAGGGATTGCAAATCTATGGAATGCCTACGCACTCACGCAAAAAGAACGCGTAAAGCCCCTAAAAAATGCCGAATCAAAACTTACAAATCTCATTCAGCTTGTGCGATTTGAGCTAGGATTTGATAGTGAGTTGCGAGATTTTGGCGGTGTGGCAAATTCGCGCTTTGATCTTTTCAAAGGACGGCAAATCAAAAAGGGCATAGAGTTTAGCGCGGAGCAACTAGAATTTCTCACCCACATAAAAGACTACATTATCGCAAATGCTTATCTATCAAGCGATGATTTGCAAGGGCTAAATGACGCGTGTGGCGACACAAACGGAATCTTTGTCGCAAAAGCCCTTTTTGGCGAAAACTTCGCCCCATTGCTAGATGAGCTAAATTTGGCACTTATCGCAGGGTTAAAGGCGAGTTAAGGTTAAAAGCGGGGTAAGGTTAAAAATTTATGTGGGCTAAATTTTGCTTGACACAATCAATTTTGCAATAATGCTTTTATAGATTTGACGATATGTTGCGCAAATCTTAATAAAAAGTTTGTTAAAATTACACCACAAAAGGACAAAATCAAAGGAGTTAATATGGAGGCAATGCAAGTAGCAAGGTATTTTATTACCTTAAATGACAACGAATGCAAAGACAGCGAAGAAAAAAGCGACCTATCAAAGCTTAAAATCCAAAAATTGCTTTACTATGCGCAAGGTTATTATTTAGCACTTTATAATAAGCCTTTGTTCGATGAAAAAATTTTAGCGTGGCAACACGGACCTGTGGTTAAAGAAGTTTATACAGGCTTAAAACCATTGCCAAAGCCAAATGCAAATTTTATCCCAACAAATAAATACAAAATGCCTGATGATGAGATAAAAAAGCTAGGCAAAAAAGAAAAAGAACTCATCGAAGATGTCTTTCAGCTTATGGGGCAATATTCAGCGTGGAGATTGCGCGATAAAACGCACCAAGAGGACCCGTGGAGAGATAATTACAAAGAGGGCAAAAAAAATATCGAGATTCCACAAAGCGATATGAAAAAGTATTTCAAGCACTATGTTAAATGAAAAATAAAAAGAATATTTATGCTCCAAGATATGAGCAAGAGTATGAAAGTCAAAGACTTGAAAATGCAGATGATAGAAAATGCCTTATATCGTTTGAAAAGATTTTAGACCATAAACATTACGGCTTATGTTTAGACAAAAAGCATTCGCATTACAAAAGCCAAAACGCTAAAAAATATAATACTGCTTTGATAAAATTGTTTTGCTTTTTATGTGAAAGGACTTGGCTAGAAATCCATAGTATCCCAAAAGATAGAGAATATGGGCACGAAAATTTTTCCATAGACAATATAAAGATTCAAGCCGTCAAAAGTTATTTTAAAGAACTTGGTAAAACTACTTTTGATACTTTTCGCTTTGGCTCTCAAAAATTCCGCGCTTGTGGATTTAGACAAATAGATACTTTTTACTTGGTTTGTATAGACTATGATTATTCTCTCTACAATCACGGAAGCTAAACTAATGCAAACAAATAGTAAAAAATCCCCCTCCCTTGCGGAGGGGGCTAGGGGGGTGGGTGGATTCTCTCCCAAAATTGTGGCAAGTTAAAACGCTTGGGGAATGCCTAGATTATGAGCAACCAACCAAATACATAGTAAAATCCACAAAATATAATGATAGCTATAAAATACCCGTTTTAACCGCTGGAAAAAGTTTCATTTTAGGCTACACAGACGAATCAGAGGGGATTTTCACGCAAACGCCTGTCATTATTTTTGATGATTTTACGACAGATACGAAGTTTGTGGATTTTAAAT
>NZ_JBSIUV010000054.1:0-11878 GCF_053654515.1 Helicobacter sp. T3_23-1059
GCCTTTTTTTTGTGGTTTTTTTGTGCTTTTTGTGTGCGTAAAAAAAAATATGCGTGGATTTTAGACAAAAAGCGGGTGTAAAATAAAGGTGGCTAGATTTTTTAATATTTGCAAAAAATTTGATAAAGCGACAATCCCAAAAAACAAATAATTAAGACTATGCCTATATTTTCCATTTTATTCCTCCCATTTTACTCGTTCTGCGTGATATTCTCAGGCAAGTCTTGGCTATAAGTCTTTAGCATATCGACTATGCCACTTGTCAAATCTTGGCAACTTTGAATCTGCCTTTTTTCTAGCTCGGCAAATTTTTTTGCGTTTTCGCGTTTAATTTTGTTGATTTCGCCCTGATATTTTTCTAGCTCGGCACTTGCCTTTTTTATAGCTTCGTTTTGTCTCTCTAAAATAATGTGTGTTTGTTGAAATTGCGCTTCAATTTGTGCCTTTTGTTTTAAGTTCTCATCATAGCTATTTTGATAATGTTTAAGTCCTAAAAATGCGATTATCGCAAGTCCTGCTAAAATCGCGCAAAGTGTAAGCAAGATTTTGGAGGTTACGCCACTAAATGCGCTTGTGGTAAGTGAAAAAAGATTTTTTAACATAAGATTGCCTTTGTGTTAATTTCTTTGATATTTTTTAACATTACTTTGCATTATGTTTTTTCTTAGGCTTATCTTGCCTTTGTGATTCGATTTGTGCTTGTTCCTCATTTAGTTGGATTATCGCATCGGCTATGTAGGCTATGTGTTCTTTTAGCTCTACATTTTCGCGCATTGTCATAATGTTTAATGCCAAACTCATAAAAAGCAAGTAGATTGTAAGGCTTGTTACAAACTTTTTAAGTTTGGAGTATTTGGGGCGGTAGCATTGTTGATTTATGGTAGATTCTAAGTAGCTAGCCTCGCTTATTGCATTGTAGCTAGCCTTATAATCGATTTTTCCAAAAATCCTCTCTTTTAGATTTTGCAAAAACGCTTTAATCATTGTTACCTCCCTTGCGTAAAGATAATAGTTTTTGCGCATAATCTAATGCTTTGTCTATGCCTAAAAATGCTACAAGTCCGCTTATCGCAAATTTGGTTAAATAGCTTAAATCTGTGCTATCTAGTGCCGCGTATATAATAACGCAAATAACCATACTTGCGATTGTGTTATTAAAAAAATCACGCAAGCCCGCTGTGTGTTTGGGGTCGTCATCTCGTTGAAAAAACTTTGCTAATCCTGCAAAAACTCCCAAAACAATGATAGGCAATAACTCTAAGTAAAGCCCTTTTGCAATAAATGCTTCAAATTCGCTCATTTTTGCTCCAAAAATCCTAAAGTCTCGCCCAGCACAAAGTAAGTAACCAAAAAACAAAAAAACATAAAAAACCAAAACACTTTATGTGCTAACCAAAAAAGGCTTAACGCCCATTTTGGTAAGTTGCAATGATATTTTCCTATAACCCAAAAACGAATGATAAACCACGCTAAGCGCAGTTTTTTGCGTGTCTTGCCACTAAAAAAATGGCTAAAAAATTGACTAAAAAACCGCATTTATACAACCTTAATCTTTGATAATTTCATTTATGTTTAGCGTGATATTTTCAATCCCTATTTTTTCAACTAATTTGAAAAAATCATAAATGCACTGCGTAGAATTGTTGATTTGCCCCTTTTTGTTATCGCCATAACCAAAAAGCAAACAGCCTTCTGTGTCCTGCGGGCAGTTGCCTATGTGGATTAAAATCCTACGATTTGCAAATGATTCTAGCTCGGGCGTTTTTAGCCAAATTGCCTTATGCCGTGATTTATCTTTGTTGTAAAATTCTGGGTATTTCTTAGCAAGACTTGCATTCCTTGCGCTGTAAGTCCATTCTAGCTTATATTTTCTAGCGATGATTCTTTTGTCTTGTTTGGGAGTATCAGTTGATTCCCCGCCATTTTCACAACAAAAACAACTAAATAGCAATTCTTTGGGATTATTGTTATCATAAAGCGTTACGCGCGATATTGTGCTAGATTCCTTAGGCTTGCTAGCATTACGCCCGCTTCCTGCTACATTCTCATATTCTTTGATTCTAGTTAAATTTAGCGTATATTTTGGCATTTTTAGCCTTTTTGTGTGGATTATCACGAGGATTTTAGACAAAAAGCAGGGGTAAAATAAAGGTGGCTAGATTTTCGCCACTTGCAAAAAAGCGCGTAAAAAACCTAAAATCTAATCCAAAAATCTACGCTAAAATCTAGCATAAAGGCTAAAAATGGCTCATTCTAATCAAAATGAAATACGACTTTACTTTGAAACGCACGATGCAAGCCCTAAAGAAGTAGCCCAAAAATTTGGCATAAGCTATCGCACGCTAGCACATTGGATAAAGACGCAAAATTGGCAAAGGGCGTGTGCGCTAAAAAATATCAGCACGCAAAAAGTCCAAACCGAGCTACTGCATAAAGAGTTCGGCACGGCGATGGCGATAACTCATAACAAAATCAAGCAAGATTTACGCGATGGCTTAAGCGGTGTGTATGCTAGCGAGCTAAACGAATCTATTAAAAACGCAATGCTAGATGAAGCTAGTGAAGAGCTTTTAGCACGGGCGATGGGCGCGAAGTTTTTACAGCAAAATGCGATTTCTGCTGCGCTTTTAGCAAAAAATGAAATGCTTAGAATGATTGCAAATCGTAGCAAAGAATCTGACCCGCTCATTTTAGGTGCGGCTAAAGAAGTAGCTAAGCTATTTTTAGAAATGAGTGAATCTTTGCACGGCAAAGGCGTAAGTCAAATCTTAGAAGTCCAAACGCAAGAGGATTTAGAAAATCTAAGCGCAGATGAGCTAAAAGCCTTTATCGCGCAAAATAGCTAAAAAGGTTTTTGTAGAGGTTTTGCAAAAAAACTTAAGCCACTAAAAAAGCGCGTGTTATTTTATCGTGGCTAAGTAGCTTTGTAGTGTCGTTATTTCTTGCAAAATTTTTATGCTGCTTGTAATTTGTGTTGGGGGGGGGCAATAAAGAATCTTGTTTGTCTTTGTCGCTAGATTCTGCGTTTTCCTTGCTTGTTTCGCCCTCGCTTTTGTCTGTGCTAGAATCTGTGTTTCCCGTGCTAGATTCCCCCGTGCTTGTTTGGTTGTTGTTGTCTTTGTCGCTTGGGTTTTGATTTTCGCTAGACTCGCCTTTTTGGCTAGATTCTGCGTCTTTGTTTGGGTTTGGATTCTCGCTTGGGGTTGTGGGCGTTGTGGGTGTTGGTTGTTCATTTTTTGGTTTTAAATCACCAAAAACACTAATAAAATTTGGCAAAAGATAGTCTAAATGACTTACTAGCACTTTTTCGCCCTCTGGGCAGCTTCCGATACAACTATCGCAATTTATGCAATTTGGCAATATTTCAAGCGGGCTAACCGATGGTATAACACTTTCACCTAAAGGGCAGGCGGTGACGCAGTTTTCGCATTGTGTGCAGTTTTTTGGGTTGTATTGTAGGCTCATTTTTTATCCTTTGTGTTGGGGTTGTTGTGATTATTTTCGATTAAAGCTACTCTCTAAGCTAAAATCTAGGGCGTTTTGTTGTGGATTTTGCAAGTGTGATTCTTGCAATTTTGGGTTTTTAAACTCAAAAACTTTGTCTTTTGGTAGATTTCTATTGCTATAAAATGTTATAATTTCCTCGCTAGCGGCAGGCAGGCGTGAGTTGTAACCGCTAGCTTCTTTTTTTGGTATATTATTCACTACTGCGCGAAACTTATCGCCCTTATCATTGCTCCATTCATAAATTCTGCTTCCATTTTTATCTATGTGCGGGTCGCCGTGCTTGCTTATATAATTTCGTATATTTTTACCTAGATTTACCATTTCATCGGGATTTATGTAGCCTTGCTGTTTAGAATCTAAACTATGTTGCAAGTGTATATGTCGCCCCCCTTTGTTGCGATTGCTTTTTGTGTAGGCTATGGCGTTGTCGATTGATTCTATATCTTTGTAAATCATTGTAGCGTTTTTGCCATTATAAGTTACATTGTAGATTCCGCGTTGTTCTTTGTGGATTTGCTTTTGTGCGGGCTTTTTTTGTGCCTTTTCCTCCGCTTGTTTTTGTGCTTGCTTGCCAAAAGATTTTAATATAGATTCTATCGCCTTGCTAAATCCACTCATAGCCTAAAATCCCCCGCGTGTGAGATTTCCGCTCAAATTTGCGCTGCCAAAACCTCCGCTTAGCTCGTGGTATCCAAAATCCCCATAAGCGTTAGAATCTGCGCTAAATCCTCCGCGTGATAGATTTGCGTGTGGCAGGGGTGTGGAGTAGCTTTTTTGTGCTTCTTGCGTAGCGTGGCTAGGGCTTGGTGCTTTTGTGTCTTGGTGTGCTATACAGCTTGCAATCGTGTCTATGCAGTCATCTTTTCTAAAAGGCTTGCTTGGATTAAAACTAAGTAGTTCTTTTTTGATTTGGTTTAGCCCTCGCGCTGTGGCTAAAAATACTAGCCCCCCTGTGTTGTAGTAAGGACGCAGTGCTTTTATTTTTTCGACTTTTTGCACTTTTCGGCTTGGTGTGTAGCATTGTATTTGATTTTTGATTATGTCTTTGCTAGCTCTTTTTAGCTCAGCATTTACGCGGATTATTTCTTTTTGGAGTAGTCGCTCTAGTGTTAGTCCTCCTCCATCACTTTCGATAAACACTTTTGCGCTTGGGCTTAAAAGCATTAAATCAATTATATGGCTTATGGTTTGCTCCTCGCTAAAAATCCCAAAAATACAATCTTTTAACACATATCTTTCTTTTAGCTCGCTATGATTTTCTACGCCCATAAGCGAAATAGCGCGATTATCCGCGCTATCTTTCACGCTCATTGCATTATCTACAAAGATATAATCATTTGTCTTGCCTACTTCATAGCTTGGCACGATTTTAAAATAGCATTCCTCAAAGTAGCCCGCTTCGCTTACTAGCGGTTCTTGCAAATATTGTGTGCTAAACTCATCATTGCCCATTTGTAGCCTTAATGATTCTAGCTGGGCTTTGGTGTGTTTGGCAATAAATAACGGCTCGCCAGCCTTTCTAAAATAGCTAAAATCCCCCATTTTATAGATTTTATCCTCGTTTTCTAGGGCTTTTAGGCTAAAAACTTGCCATTGACTAATTATTTCAGGGCTAAAATGTTTCTCATCAAGCAAAAATCCGCATAAATCCTCATCGCCCAGTCGTTGCATTAAAATAGTTATGTTGCTTTTAGTGTTTTGCAAACGGCTTAAAACACTCTCTTTAAAATTTTGCTTTACGGCTTCTCTCTCTAGCCTGCTAGACATACCGCTTACTTTTATGGGGTCATCGATAAAAATAGAATCCGCGTGAAATCCCGTTATCGCGCTTTTTAGCGTGGTTACAAAAAGCCCTCCGCCCTCTTTTAGCACAAATTCGGTGCTATTGTCTTGCAAAAATTGCGGTGGTGCTAAAAAAATATCAGCCCAAAATTTCGATTTTAGCAAATCGCGCACTTGGTTTGATATTTTTCTACATAGCTCATCGCTGTAAGAAATATAAATGATTTTGCGTTTTCTATCTTTGCCTAAAGCCCAGCCTATAAAACTTCGCGCAATGGTTTCAGTCTTGCCATAACTTGGAGGCATATTTATCATTGCACGAGTGATTAGATTTTGGTTTAGTGTGCCGTTTGGATTGTGTGGCAGGGTGTGTTCTAAGATTTTTGCAAGGTAGTCAAAATGCCAATTATCATTAAAGGTAGCTTTGTTGTAGTGTTGCCATTTTTGGAGTAAAAACGCCTTAAAATCAAGCCTTGCTAAGTCTCTTTGTGCTTTTAGCACAAGCGCGTTTTTAGTTAGCAGGGCTTGTGTCATAATTACTTCTTGTGTAAAAATCCGCGCTTTTTTTAGGCTTTGTCCTCCAAAGGTTTTTACCTTAAGGGGTTTTTGTGCTAGATTTTGTGCGCGGATTTTGCTTTTTTAGCGCGTTTTTGCTTACACTTCGTAATCATAAGTAGTTGGCAGGGCAAATTCAACAATAAGGCTAAATTCGCCTTGTGTGAGAGGCTTGCTAGGCAAGACTATGACTTCGCTTCGCTCTTTTGTGATAGTCTTTACGCTAGAAGTGTGTGTGCCTGTTGCTGCTAAAGAAATGTCATTCAAAAACAAATCTTGACTAGAATTTAGCCCGACATCTAGCGTGATACCTGCTTGGCTTGCTTTATCGACAATAAGCGTTACGCCCAAAACTACGGCATCGCTTGGCAAAATGCACGCGATTTTTGGCGTAGCGGTGGCAAAGTCGCTAAAGCTAAATTTTGGAGTTGCTACATATTGAAATTTTCTTACTTTTTGTTTCATTTGTTATCCTTTTTTGTGGTTTTTCCCGCTTAAAAAAAGCGGGTTTTTTAGGGATTTTAGACTTTTAGCTGGCTACTCTAGGCTAGATGCAATGCCGATTATGCCTATGTCTTTGTCGTGCAAATATCCCCACGCTTCGCTAGCACTCATATCAAATCGTCCTTTTGCGATGGTTAGCACTCTATCAACGGCTATGCCTGTCTTGCGTCCATAGTCGCGTTTTTCAAACAGCACGCGTGCTTGTGGTGTGCCAACTGCCAAAAGCACGTTTGCTCCTACAAGGTAGCCAAAAGATACAGGCTGGGTGTTTGCATACGCGCTAGGTGCTACGATTTTGCTATGATTTTGGAGGTTTAGAGAGTTTCTAAACTCTACATCATTTGTTTGACTATTTGGTAGCCCGACTTGGTCGCTAGTCCATACGCCCATATCAAGCACAGGGCAACCATCAATCATACCTACTAGCCCTGTAAAGAATCCTGCATCAAGCCCTTTGTTTGTGCTTAAGGCTTTTTGCGCTTCTATCCATTCAGGGTCTTTTTTGATTTGCTCGACTTGGTAAGTATCTAGCAAAATCAAGTAAGAGAAAATATCTTGCTCTACGCCTGCGATGGTTTTTGTAGTGATTCTTGTAGGCTTAATGGTGCTAGCCTTGCCGTTTTTGTAGTCAATACCTGTTTTTGCCATAAATATCGCTCTGCGCAATGCTGCTACGGTTAGCGTATCGCCTTTTACGATGGCTTTGCAGGCTTCAGCTACACTTGCCTTGCTCGTAGAATCTTTTACGCCCTTTGTCGCATCTGAGACTACAATATTTGTAATATCATTTGCAAGAGCGGCGACAATGCTACGATTTACCTTATCTACCATCCAGCTTTTTAGGCTCTCAGTCGCTTCTTTGGCAAAATCAATATTATTCATCAAAGAATAAAATTCAATGTCGCTGTTTAGGCTGTTGCCTATGACTTTTGGGAATAGCGTTGTAGCAAAAATTTCCATTTTATCTACATTGCTATCAAAATCTGCGTTGCCCTCTACGCCATCGCCTAAAAGTCGTTGTTTGATTCTGGGGCGATAAGGTGCGCTAGATTTGACTTGAAAACTACGCAAAGCGCGGTTTTCGCCTCGCCCTAACACTGCTTCGATTTTGCACTCTTTCCAATACGCTTTTTCAATTTCTTTTGCGATTTCAATACTAATATTTGGGTTTTCAATCCAATTTCCGCTTTCTACATTTGGCATTTTAGCTCCTTTTTTTTGGTTTTTAGTTTTAATACCTATCCATAGGCATAGGCTCGTTGCTTCCGCGCATATCAGCTTGCTTGCTTACGCCTTGTAATTGCGCTGGTAGCTCCTCAGGCTCTTGTGGCTCTTGTGTGGTTTGTGGATTTTGTCCATTTGTTTGCAAAAAAAGCTCATAGAGTTTTTCAAAAAACGCTCTCGGGTCAGCTTCAGCCTGCAACTCATTTGCTATGCGTGGGGGGACTTCGTTATTTAAAAAATCCATAAGCATAGCAATATCAGCTTCAGGGTGTGCGCTTTGAAACTCTTGGGCTGCAGCATCTATGCTAGCTTGCTCGTTTTTAGAGTTTATAGAGTTTGTTAGCTCTTGCGCTCTCTCTTGCTTGCTGCCGATATTTTCTTTTAGCCATGCATTTTGCAAGGCAAAAACGCGTTTAATAAAACCCTCTTTGTCCTCAAAGTAAAGCTCATCATCAGCTTCATTTAGCTGGCTAGCGATAGTTTTAGCACATTCGCCCTCGATTGCTTCCTCACTTTGACTTAGTTCATCTTGCAATGCTTGCAACTCTGCTACTTCCCCGCTTGTATCGTAGGGATTTGGTGCGTCTTGCAAAATGTTAGGATTGTCATTTTCAGGCATCTTGCCCTCCTTTGCTTAAATTTTCAAAAAAACATTCGCAATTTTGCAAAAATAAAAAATAAAAATAAAGGTGGCTAGAATTTTTTAAAAATGCAAAAATCTTTTTGCTTGCTTAAATGCTAAAAAACAATAAAGAATCCCAAATAAAGCGGGCTTGTAGTTTTTGCTTGCGGGTTTTTGTGCGTGGATTTTGTGCGGATTTTAGCGTGTCTTTTAGGATTCTAGCTTGCAGTGTGTTTAGCAAGTTTTCTAGCAAGTCGCGCTTTATTCTAAATCTAAGCACGGGATTTTCCCTAGTGATTTGCGTATTTCTTTATCGCGCTTTAGGATTTCAAGCAAAGAGTTATAAATTTCTTGCATAGAATTTAGCTTAGGGATTATTTCTTTTGGCATTTGATATTGGCATTTCATCGGCACAGGTATAGAAACTTCATAAGGCACTAGCACTTCTTTTTCTACCACTTTTGCACAGCCAGCAAAAATCGCTAGCGCGACAATAATGACTAAAAAATACAGCAAAAACGCTAAAAATCCACATAAAGCGGAGGTGTAAAGGCGGTTTAGTCTTGCTTTGCGCTCGTGTTGGCGTTGCTTTTTTTTCATTTGTTTTGCCTTGTTTGTGGGTTTTTTGCTTAGTAAAAATTACACTTTGTTTGCCAGACTTCGCCGCTCTCGCTTGTTTTATTTAGCAAATCACTTATATTTGCTAGCTCTCTTGCAAACAAGCTAGCGTAGAATTTCACGCGCTCCAAATTGTTTTCATTCGTTTCGATTTGAAAGATTCTCTCTAAAATCCCATAAACTAAAAGTTGGCAAAAGCTATCATCTAGCGCGACTTCATCATTTGCCCTTTTTACAGGGGGATAAAAGCTAGCCCAAACTTCTATGATACCATCTTGTTTTGGAGGGTAAAGCGCGTATTCTTTTGGGCTTATGGGGTAGAGTGTTAGGCTTTTTGGTGGGTCTGCTATGATTTGGGCGTGTGGTTTTATGGGGATTTGTGCGCCGTTGTAAGTAGCTTTTATGATTGCTGCGGGCGTGTGTTTTAGTAGTATGCTTTGCTTGCTAGGGGATAAAATCTTTGCGCTTTGGGCTATGTTTATTTTTAGGGCTTTGATGGTTTTTAGCGCGGTGTCATTTAGCGCGTCAATTAGCTCGGCATCGCTAAATTTTACGCCCTCTTTGCTTGTGAAATTCTCATCTCTTAATCTGCTTCTTACTCGTAATAAAATATCTTGTGCTTTCATTGTTACTCTCTTAGTCATTGTAAAACGCGTTTGCGCGTTTTTTTTGCAATCTATGTGTTTTTAGATTTTGGTTGCAGGGGGTAGAATCGCACTACCAAAACATAGCTTATGAGGCTAGTCTAGGACTTCCTGCCCTGCTTTTTTTGTGTTTTTTTGTGTTTTTTTGTGTTTTTTTTTGCTTTTTGCCTTTTTTTTGCAAAAAATGCGCGTAAAAACGCAAAAAAACTAGCTAGAGTTGGCGTCTCTAGCTAGTTTGTAGATTTTATAAAATCTACGCAGGGAGTTTAAAAAGTGGCAAAAAGCAGGTTTGTGGGGTAGCCTGCTGGCGTTTTTAAGCGTGGGGTAAAAAAACGCTTTTTGCCTGTGCGATTCCCATCCAAAAAATCCTTTTTTAATCGCACTTTGGCATTGTAGATTTTTGGTAGTAAAAAATAAAGGTGGCTAGAATTTTGCTGTTGTCATATTGAGTTTGCGTAGCAAACGAAATATCTCTTTTTGGTATTTTTGTGTAGTTTTGTTGTTTTTAGTGAGAGTTTTTGTCGTTAATCGCGCTAAATCGCTAGCCTGCCTTGCGTTTGATTTAGCCTTTTGATTGATTGTTCGTAGTATTGTTTGTCTATTTCATAGCCTAAAAAGTTGCGATTTAAGATTTTGCACGCTTGGGCTGTCGTGCCACTGCCACTAAAACAATCTAGCACTAAATCCCCCTCTTTGCTAGAATTTAACACTAGTTTTTCTATCAAAGATAAAGGCTTTTCGGTGGGGTGGTTTGTGTGTTTGTTGTGGGTATTCATAAGATTATGGCTAAAAATATGGCTAGAAAATCCGCTTCGCGTGGTGTCTAGCGTGTTTATATCGCCTTGCAAAAACAAGATAAATTCACAATCAAAATCATAGCGGATTCTAGGCTGTGGGCGTGCGTTTGGCTTATGCCAAATCAAAATATCGGTGCTTATGTGTTCTTTGTCATCATAGTAGCAAAGTAGCTTTTTTAGTAGTTTTTGATTGCAAAAAATATAGGCATTTAGCGTGGGCTGGATTCTCTCAAACTCTTTTAGTAAGCTAAAATCAAAGCCTTTGCCTAAGGTGTTGTGTTTTTCTATTAGTTTTGCGTAGTTGCCTCCCCCAGCCTCTTTTGCAAATCCGCCTTTTAATCCGCTTAGTAAATATGGCGGGTCGGTTATGATTAAATCCACGCTTTTATCGGGGATATTTGCTATGTGTGCGTAACAATCGGCGTTATGTATTTGTATTTGTGGGGTTTGCATTGTCGCTTCTTACTCAAAAATCAAAGTAAGGGGATTTTAGGTAAAAAACGGGGGAAAAATAAAGGTGGCTAGAGTTTGTGTTGTCATATTGAGTTTGCGTAGCAAACAAAATATCTCTTTTTGGTATTTTTGTGTAGTTTTGTTGTTTTTGTGTGGGTTTTTGTTGTGCTTGTGGTGTGCTTTGGGTAGATTTTGTTTTTGCTTGCTTTGGTTTTTGGCTTGCTTTTTCTTGTTTTTGCTTTTTTCTTACCTTGCTTTTAGCTAGATTTTGCTTTTGCTTGCTTTTTTTGTCTTTCTTGCAATGGGTTTTAGGTAGATAAAAGTTTAGCTTGCAAGGCATTTAGCGATTCTAAAATGCGTTTGATTGCTACTAAATCTGTGCTTGGGGGGGGGTGCTACATTGTGCTAAAAGCCTTGCTAACTCGGCTTGCCTTTTTGCTAATTGCGCTTGTTTTAAGGCTTCTTGCCTATCTTTCTCTTGCTCTTGCTTAGCTTGCAAAAGAGAATCTAGCTCGGTTTGTTTTAGAAAATAATCATAATTTTGTTGGTTATCCCATTTGCAGTGTGGGCAAACTAAAGAGGCTGGTTGCAAGATTGTTCCCTCGTCATTTGCTTCAATTTGTGTAGATTGGTATTGTTTCTTGCATTTAGTGCAGGTAAAAGTCCTTGTTACGCGATACTTTGCCATTGTGATTTCTCCTTAAATTGTTATCTTAGAATGTATAATTTGACAAAAAGCATAAAGTTTGCTAGAATTTGCCTTAAATCTACAAAGGGCTACGCAATGCTGAGCTAGTTGCGTCTTTGTATGACTTTGTAGCTTTTGCTTCGCTAAGGTCTAGGGCTCACTAGGCAACTTAGCGATACTTTCTAATTCTATCGTGTAAATTCTATTCCCTTTATATTTTCCTTTCATTGTTTCTTTTAGAGTGATTTTTGCTTGTGCTGGCTGTCCATCTAGCGTAAAATATGCCTCATATCTGGGTATTTGTATATTTTTGTCGGCATTTTTATCTGGCGCGATTTCTCTTAGTCTTGCATTCTCGTATAATTCTTTTAAGCGTTTAGCAACCTCAAAATGCTGTTTTTCGTTAAATCCATTTGTCATACTTTTGCTAATTGCTTTTGTGCTTTGTATTTTTTTATGCCCATCTTTACTAAGGATTGCTACC
>NZ_JBSIUV010000055.1:0-11170 GCF_053654515.1 Helicobacter sp. T3_23-1059
AAAATCTAATATCTAAGTGTCTTTTTTAGCAAGGATTCTATATCGATTTCATTTCCTAAAAGCTGCTGATAAATCACATAGTTTGCAAGCACACGCATACCATAAAATCTAGTTTCCTCCACAGGCAACAATTCAAGCGAAATCCACGGCTCATATTTGCGAGATTTTAGAAAAAGTCGTTTTTTTGCAAGAGTTTTTCGCAAAAATCCCGGTCCGCCATTATACGCATAGGCACTAAAAAGCGGGTGGGAAAACTCCCTATTTAGCTCATCTAAATACATTCGTCCAAATTCATAAGCGATGATGGGGTCAAACATCGATTCTAGCGTAATGTCCTGCCTTTTTAGCTTTCTAGCAAAAGGTTCTACATTAAATGGCATTATTTGCATCATTCCTAGCGCATAAGAGCGTGATACAAGGGCTGGCAAAAATGTGCTTTCTTGCTTTGCTACGGCTAGTGCCATCGCTTTTTGGGAGTTATCACGCCACGATAGTTTCTCGGTGTAGGGCATTATAAAGTAGTTTATGGAATATTTATTTAGCCTATTATTGACAAAGGCTAGATGAGGAATCGTATCCTCATAGCTAAAATCTTTTGCTAACGCCTTTAGCCTCGTGCTTTCCTTTGGCATATTATCACGCAAAATCTGCCACGCAAAAGGGTCTTTTATATCTAGCTTTGGATTTTGGTTTGATAGATTTTCAAAAGTAGAGATGATTTTATAATTTGGCGTGGTTTTTAGCTTTTGGTTTGCATAGATAGAAAAAATATCGGCGTATTTGCTTGCTTGCAAATCGTTTAAAAACGCCATATTATCGCTTAGCAAATATTGCCAAAATATCGCCCTATCGCGCAAAAACGGGTCAGCAGCATTTTTTCTAGAGAGTGCGAAATATTTTAATGCCTTATCTTTTGTGCCTATGCGGACTTCATTTAGCCCGATTAAAAATAGTGTATTTGCATCGTTGATTCCGCTTAAATCCGCTTTTGAAATGCTTTTTTTAAATTCTAAAAATCCTCCATCTAAAATCACATTTTGCAAGATTCTATTAAACGAGTAGCGATTAGCATTTGCAAGGTTTTTTAGGGATTCTGGCTTGATAGGCGTGCCAAAAATCTCTGCTCTTTGATTGTAGCTAAGGGAGTTGTAGATTTCAGCAAAGATTTGCGCGCTAGAATTTAGCATTGATTCTTTGATATTTTTGCTTCGCAGGATTTGGATTTTTTGGATTATGTGTGGGTGGGTAGCTTTTAGTTTAGCTATAAAAAAATCTACTTGTGCTTGACTCATAGATGGGACTAAGCCTAGTCGCAGGGCATAAGCGATACATTGCGCGTCTTTGTTTTTTAGGGATTCGTAGGCTAGTTTTGCGCAGGCGATATTTTTTGGCATTTGGGCGTGAAATCCCTTTTTTTCTAATGCGGATTTTAGCTTTGGGATTTCGTTATAGACGAGTTTGTAGGCTTCTAGAGAATCTTTTAGGCTCGTATCTTTGTGCGTGATAAATTCCCAAATGTAAAAATCGCGTGCCACACCTTTTGGCTTTGTTTGTAGCTCTTTTAGGCTTAGCAGTGGCGGGCAATACGCCACGCAAACGCACATAAAAAGCCACAGAAAAAAACTACAAACATATCGTGCCATATCGATTCTCAAAAGTGGTTTATAGCACGCCAAGCGTGTGTATAATGACTTTGTCAAGCACTTGCAAAGCGATGATGACTACGATTGGCGAAATATCAATGCCATTTATTACCAAAAATGGCATTTTTTCTCTAGCCCACAAAAGCAGTGGCGCACTTAGTCGGTTTAGCACCTGCACGATAGGGTTATATGGGTCTGGTCGCACCCACGAGAGAAGCACCGCGATGATAATCACCCACATATACGCGCTAATGAGTAAATGCAACCCTGTGCCAATCGCACCTAATAAGACGGACATCTCACTCTCCTTTTTTAGATTTTGTGGTTTTTTTGTTGTGATTGATTTTGGACGACTTTATTTTTACTTTATGTTGATTTTACTCGCAATATATAGGGCAAAATCTCGCGCAAATGCGGATACATAGCACTTATATCTGGTCCGTGGCTAGCCCCTGTAAGCAAAATCCTAAGTGGCTTAAAAAATTCCTTGCCTTTAAGATTGCTCTCTTCCATAGCAAGTTTTTTAAACTCATCGTATTGTTTTGGTGGATTTTTAGCTAGCTTTTGTAATGCGTAAAATAGCCTCTCACATTGCGCACTAAAATCCTGCTCTTCATAGCTTGCAAAAATATCTTTTGGCTCTAAAATAGCGTTTATTTTTTCGCGCAGTTCATTTAGAGTGCTTGCTTCTTCTAGGTAGATTTTGCCAAGAGAGCCGATTTGGCTAGCATACTGCTTGCTAGATTCTAGCAAAAGGGCGATTTTTTCCTCATCTAAAAGCGATAAATGCGCGTGATTGATAAAGCGAAGTTTTGCGATGTCAAAGCGCACGGGGGATTTTGCGATTTTTTTTATGTCAAACCACTCTATCGCTTCATCTAGTGTGAAAATCTCTTTTGGCGTGTGGTTGCCCATAGCGATTAGATAGTTGCAAATCGCACTTGGCAAAAACCCCTCATCTAGTAGCCACGCCACACTTGAAGCGCAATCTCTTTTGCTCATTTTTTTGCCACTATCATTTAGGATAATGGGCAGATGCGCAAACTCAATCTCCCTTTCATAGCCTAATGCTTTGTGGATAAGAATTTGTTTTGGGGTGTTGCTTGTGTGGTCTTCGCCCCGCACCACATAGCTAATATCATACAGCATATCATCGCACGCGCAGGCAAAATTATAAGTAGGCACAAAATCTTCACGCAAAATCACAAAGCTATCTAGCTCATTTGGCAAAAATTCTAGCCTTCCTTTGATATTATCTGTGTAGCATATCGCTTTATCTGCGCCTTTTAGTCGCACCACAGGGTTTTTTCCATTTTTTATCGCCTCTTGTTTTTGTAGCTGTGCCCAAGCATCATCATAGCGAAAAGCCCTCTTAGAATCTATCGCCTCTTGTTTTTTTGATTCTAAAAATTCTTTTGAGCAGTAGCAATAAAAAGCTTTTCCTTGCTTTAGTAGCATTTCTGCAAATTGCCTATGATGATTAAAGTTTTCACTTTGATAGACTAGGCTATCCCATTGCAATCCAAAAAGAGTCAGCAAAGAGCAGATTTCCTTGTCTTTGCCCTCGATATTTCGAGCAAAATCCGTATCCTCAATACGCAATAAAAACCGCTCATTTTTTTGTTTAGCCAAAATATAATTAAAAATCGCAGCCCTAAGATTGCCTATGTGCATATCACCTGTGGGGGAGGGCGCAAAACGAAGCATTATAAGTCCTTGTAGATGTTTGATAAGAATCTTGGCATTTTAGCATAAAATCTTTGCGCATAAATCTAAAATCTTGTGTGTGATATTGTATTTGATATAGATTTTGGCTAGGTTTTTGCTAGGATTTATCTAAATCTAAATATTTGCAAAATCTTGCATATAAACCAAACCACATAACGAGATTTTAGGTATTTTATCGATAGTTTTGTGTTATTTTATTTTGATTTCACATACAAATCCTAAAATCCCACAACATTTGCAAAAATTTGCAAAACCACATTTGCTAGAATTTATAATAATTTTTCAAAGTCTATGAAATCCAAAGGAGCATAACATTGAGTGCGCAAGAGATTTATGCACGGCTAAATCCACCCAAAAAAAATCGCAAGTTTTTATTTTCGCTTGCATTGCTTGCGGGCGGGCTTTTTGTCGTGCTTTTGTTGGTAGTGTTTATCCCACAATCACAATCTCACATCTACACTACGGCAAATCCCACAAACATAACCATAACCCAAGTCGTATCTGCCACAGGCACGCTATCCCCTACCGATACGGTTGAGGTAGGCTCTCAAATCTCTGGGCGCATAGAAGCGGTATTTGTAGATATAAATGATGAAGTTACACAAGGGCAAGTGCTAGCCAAAATCGACCCTGAAAAGCTAAATCAAACCTTAGCAAAATATAAGGCAAATCTAGATTCTGCGCGTTCTCAATATGAATTATCAAAAACTACGCTAGAAAAAACGCAGTGGAATTATAATCGATTAAAAGAGCTATATGAGCGCACAGGAGGCAAATCCCCTTCAGAGCTAGAGTTAAAAACCGCGCAAATAGAATATGAGAGTGCCAAAAACACTTTGCGAGTAAATGCTTCAAATATCGCAAACATAGAATCTGATGTCAAAAGCTCTCAAATTGATTTGCGAAATGCGATTATTGTTAGCCCGATAAATGGTATCGTGCTAGAGCGCAGTATCGATGCGGGGCAGACAGTGGCGGCAAATTTTCAAACCCCGACACTTTTTAAGCTAGCAAAAAGTCTAGAGACAATGAGCCTAGTAGTAAATGTCGCAGAATCAGACATAGGCAAAGTAAAAAAGGGGCAGGAAGTTAGCTTTTTTGTCGATGCGTATCCAGAGGTAGAATTTAGCGCGCTTGTAGATAGGGTAAGCTATGCTTCGAGCGAGGATAGCACCAATAATATCGTAAGCTATGAAACTAAAATCTTGGTGGATAATAAGTCGCTTTTGCTCCGTCCCGGAATGAGTGCTAGCGCAAATATCCGCGTCCAAACCCAAAAAGATGCGCAAAGTATCCCTGTAAGCGCGCTGTATTATGAGCCACCGCGTGAGAGGGAGCAGGCAAAAAAGGCGTTTTCTTTTGGTGGAAATATGCCTCGCCCACCGCGAAGCAATATCACAAAATCTAAAACGATAGGCAAGATGATTTATGTTTTAAAAAATGGCAAACCTGAACCCTTAGAAGTCGAAGTAGGCATAAATGACGGCACAAATGCCCATATCATAAGCCCGATATTGCCAAAAGATACAAAAGTCATCATCTCCCATCAAGCAAAATCTAAAAAATAGCCCAAACACCTCTAAAATCTAATAAAATCTAAAATCCACAAAATCTAAAAAGGCAAACAATGAGTTTTATCTCTTTGCAAGATATTCACAAAACTTATGATGCGGGCTATCAGGCGTTGCGTGGCGTGGATTTAGACATTGCTAAGGGGGAATTTGTAGCGATGATGGGACCATCTGGCTCTGGAAAATCCACTATGGCAAATATTTTAGGTTGCCTAGATTCTCCTAGCAGTGGCAAATATTTTTTTAACGGCGTGGAGGTAAGTGCGCTAAACCGCACGCAGAGGGCTTATCTGCGTAGATTTTATATAGGATTTATTTTTCAAGGGTTTAATTTATTATCACGCACTTCCGCGCTAGAAAATGTCGAGCTTCCTTTGCTATATCGAGGCGTAGAAAAAAGTGAGAGAGAAAAAATCGCTATGGACGCCCTAGCAAAAGTCGGGCTAGAATCCTTTGCTACGCATTCTAGCAATGAGCTAAGTGGCGGGCAACAACAGCGCGTAGCCATAGCTAGAGCGATTGCTAGCTCGCCTTCATTCCTTATCGCAGATGAGCCTACGGGCAATTTGGATTCTAAAAAAAGCGTGGAGATAATGGAGCTTTTATGCGAGCTAAATAGGGATTTTGGGATAACGATACTTATGGTTACGCACGAAAGCGAAATGGCAGCTTATGCTACGCGTGAGATATTTTTTTTGGACGGCAAGATACAAAGCGATAGCGCGAAAAATCGCGAGCAATCCACAAAATCCACACAAACTGATTTTTCAAAATCCACTTCTACAAAATCCACCAAAGCTACAAACACAGCAGAATCCATAAAATCTGCAGAATCAACGCCCTCTAAAACAAAACCTAAAACAGAATCTAAAATGCAAAAAAAAACGCACTCTACCACAAAATCTAGCCCAAAATCTAATGAGGATTTTGCCATAGAATCTAGCGCAGATTCTATCCTCAAATCTAGCCCAAAATCTAAAAAGGCAGACAAATGATTTTTAACGCATTTGTGCTAGCGTTTAAACAGATTCGCAGGAATTTGCTTCGGGCTTTTCTCACAATGCTAGGTGTTATCATCGGTGTTGGGAGCGTGATTGTGATGATAGCTATCGGCAATGGCGTCAAAGAAAATATCCAAAAGCAAATCCAATCGCTAGGAAGCAATATCATAATGGTGCGCCCTGCTAGAGGGTTTATGAGCGGGGGAGGTGCGCTAAATAAAAATTTTAGTTTAGAGGAAGTGGCGACTTTGAAGCAGAGATTTGTCGAGGCTAGGGCTGTGGCTCCTAGCGATTGGAGAGAAACTCTTGTGCGCTATGGTGGGAGAAATGCCCAAATCCAAATCATAGGCATAGATAGCGAGTATTTTAAAGCTACGCAATGGAATCTATCAAATGGACGAAACATAGAAGAGCGAGAATACACGCAAGGTGCTAGGGCTTGCCTAATCGGCACAAGCGCGATAAAAGAACTATTTGACATAGAAAATATCTCAAATCCCACAAGCACGCTAGGCAAGCGAGTGCGCATAAAAGATAGCGTGTGTGAAATCATAGGCGTGCTAGAATCAAAAGGGCAGGGCGGAATGGGAAATGATCAAGATAATGTCATCATAATGCCACTAAAGGCTTACTCTAGTTTTGTATTTGGCTCTAATAGCCTTTTTTTCCTAAAAAGTATCACCATCTCGCTAAAAGATAGCATAGATAGCGCGCAAGCTACGCAACGATTGCGTGAGATAATGCTACAAATCCGCCCACCCAAAGAGGGGCAAAGAGAGCGATTTGAAATTTGGGATACCAAAGAAATGGCTCGCGCACAAGAAGAGACCACAAAGACAATGACGCTTTTTCTTAGCTGTATTGCGGGGGTTAGTTTGCTAGTTGGTGGCATAGGGATTATGAATATTATGCTAGTTTCAGTTACCGAGCGCACGCGTGAAATCGGCACTAGGCTAGCTATCGGTGCGTTAGAGAGCGAAGTGCTTATGCAGTTTCTTATCGAATCGGTGGTGATTTCTATGCTAGGGGGGCTTATAGGGATTGTGCTTGGATTTTTTGTGGCGTTGTTTATGAGTTTTTATTTGCATATTCCATTTGTGTTTGATTCTATGGTGGCAGTGGGGGCTTTTGGTGTGTCGGCTGGGGTTGGGATTATTTTTGGCTACTTGCCTGCCAAAAAGGCTTCTATGCAAGACCCCATAAAGGCACTAAGATATGAGTAGGGATTTTGGTTTTTAGATTTTGCGTGAATCAATCATTGCTAGTTAGTTTAAGAATATCAATGTAGATTTAAGCAAGTTGGGAGTATAATTTGGGCTTTGTTTTAAGCGCAAATAGATTTTGCAAACACAATACAAAAAAGGCACAAAATGAGCAAAGATTTTACCAAACAAGCAAGTAATGAAGCCGCGACAAACCACAAAATCAAAAACACCGCAAAAAAAGCCCTGCTAAGTGTGAGTGATAAAGATGGCATACTAGATTTTGCGCGTGGGCTAGTAGAGCTAGGCTATGAGATATTATCCACAGGAGGCACGCTAGCCACACTAAAATCAAATGGCATAAACGCCATAGAGGTTAGCCACTACACGCAAAGCCCCGAGCTTTTTTCTGGGCGTGTGAAAACGCTTCACCCAAAGATTCACGGAGGCATACTCTATCGTAGGGATAATCAAAACGATTGCAAAACCGCACAGCAAAACGGCATAGAGGACATTAGCCTAGTGTGTGTGAATCTATATCCGTTTTTTGCGACTACTAAGCGAACTGATGATTTTAGCGAAATCATCGAAAATATCGACATAGGGGGACCAACGCTTATAAGGGCGGCGGCAAAATCTTTTCAAAGCGTGCTAGTGCTTGTTAGTCCTAGTGATTATGAGATGGCGTTACAAAATCTAAAGACAAATCAAAACACGCTAGATTTTCGCAAACAAATGATGATAAAGGCATTTAGTCATACTGCGCACTATGACACAATGATAGCAAACTATATGAATGAGCGATTTAATGATGGGTTTGGCGAGTTTGCATTTATCAGTGGGCGCAAAGTGTGTCAAACGCGCTATGGAGAAAATCCACACCAAAAAGGTGCGCTATATGAAATCACAGAGATTAGCGATTTTTACTCCAAGCAGTTTTGCGCAATCAAAGGCGAGGCTAGCTTTAATAACCTAACGGATATGAATGCTGCTATAAAGCTAGCAAGCGCGTTTAGCGATAAAAATAAAAATGGCAAAAATCTATGCGCAGTTTCTATCATAAAGCACGGGAATCCCTGCGGATTTGCCCTAAAAGATAGCCTGCTTGAAGCCTATAAATCCGCGCTAAAATGCGATAGTGTGAGCGCGTATGGTGGGGTGGTGGCTATAAATGGAATCATTGATGAAAATCTAGCAAATGAAATGTCTAAGACTTATATAGAAGTGCTTGTGGCGTGTGATATTACGCAAGGTGCGCTAGAGATTTTATCTAGCAAAAAACGACAAAAAATCTTTATCACTAAGCAGGAGCGATTAGCCCTGCCCTGTGTGAGTTATGATTTTAAGAGAATCGATGGGGGATTGCTATATCAGCAAAGCGATAGTGTAGGCATAGATGAGGTGGCAAACGCGGAGCTAAAAAGCCTAAAACGCGCTAGTGAGTGCGAACTAATCGATTTAGAAATCGCATACAAAATCGCAGCCCTTACCAAATCAAATTGTGTAGCTTATGTGAAAGATTCTGCATTGGTAGCCATAGGTATGGGTATGACAAGTCGTGTAGATGCTTCGCGTGCCGCGCTTGCAAAAGCTAGCGATATGGGGCTAGATGTGAGGGGGTGTGCTTTAGCTAGTGAGGCGTTTTTCCCTTTTAGAGATAGTATTGATTTAGCTGCTAGTGTGGGGGTAAGCGCGGTAATATGTCCGGGGGGAAGTATGCGAGATAGTGAAGTCATAGACGCGGCAAATGAGCATAAAATCGCGCTATATTTTACAGGGATTAGGCATTTTTTGCATTAGATTTTATGTGTTTGTTTTGGTTAGATTTTAGGCTTTGTGTCATTATTTTTTGCGCTATTTAGGATATTTCAAGCGATAAAATATCGTTGCTAATGCTATATAGCAGGATTGGCAAGATTTTTTATCATTTCCAAAGCCTTTAAATGCGTGGTTTTGTTTATTTTCACACTCCGTTTATCTAATGAATCTAAAAATCTAAAAAGCGCGATTTTAGCAAAAAATTCTCGCTTTTTAGATTCGCGGGGTTTGAATCAATTTTTACCTTTTAGATTCAATCTATGGCAAATCGCCACTAGATTTACGCGAATCTAAACGCACAGATTCACATTAGATTTGCGCTATTTATTCTTTAATTCGCTTACTTCGCCAAAGATGACATAAGGCAGTCCGCCGTTTAGTTCAAAGCATTTAACTTCTACGCCTTGCAAATCGCCCGAATCTACCGCCTTTTTGGTTTGCTCTAAAATGTATTCTTTTAGGTAAATCTTTTCGCTTACTTCATTATAAATCTTTGGCGAGATATATGCGCCTAGCGCGTTTAAAACAGGCACTTTTATCATAAAGTCGCCTTTGATTGCAAATCCACCAAGCAATCGTTTTGCTACACGCGATTTTAGCGGAAATAGCGTATAAATGTTAGGCGCAGTTGAAGCCCGTCTAGACGAAAATCCAAAAAGCTCACAAAATCCTACTTCGCCAAAGTAGAAAAATAATCTTTGCATTTTAAAAAAATGCCTCCGCTCAAATCCTATGCCCTTATCCGTTACAAAAAAGCGATTTTTGCGTAGATAAACCAAATCATACAAACTTAATACGCAAGGCAATGCAAAAAATATCCCACAAAATATGCCAAGTCCAAATTTGCCCTGCTCTATACCAACAAACGCACTAAGTGAAACAAATCCACAAAGTATCAACACGAAGTTTTTCCATATATAATCCCACAAATTTAAATTATGCCGTTCATTAAATATCATTTCGCCCAAATTTTTGTCATTTTGGCAATCTCTAGTATAGATTTCTTGAGCGATTCCGCCCTTGCCACCTAAAAAACTAATCAAAAAATAAAATAAAGTCATAGCAAAATCCTAACATATCCCAAAAATAAAATCATAAATGCAATATTTGCGAGCCATAAATGAAACTCGACTATATCCAAATAAAAACAATAAAATTCCCATATCATAGCACAATAATAAAATCCCACATAGACTATAATGCCTAATGTCAGGTATTTTAAGTCCCATTAAATCAAATCAACGCCTTAAAATCAAATCAAAGTAAATCAAAGTAAAGTAAGCAAATGTATTATGCAATAGCATTTATGGCGGTTTGCAAAATGTTAGTAAAAACTATCGATAAGCCCATCGCCAAATATCATCAGCAATAAGATAAATTTATTGTTTATAGATAGAGATTTTGTGCGTATCATAAAATCCCTTTTCAATGAGCGCCTTTTCGATAAGCGAAGTGCGGAGATTTAGGCTAGAATTTGTGCCTAAAAAGCTCGTTTTAACCCAATCGATTGATTCGAGCGCGGATTTTATACGCGCCCTTTCAAGCGGATTTTCGCGCAAAATCACAATGCCATAACCGCGCCTATGTGGCAAGGATTCAAAGTCATAGTAGATTTTCATCTGTGGTTTGCCAGCAGAGTGAAAACAAGTGCTAGGCAGATATAAATCGCATTTATAGAGCATTGCTTTGTTGCGTGTGCTTGAACTCGTCCCACCATCGCTAAGAGAGTAGATTTTGATAAAGTCTTTGCAGGTTTTATGCGCGCTAGATTCAATGTTTAGCGTTTTATTGCTAAGTAATTTTTTATGCGCCCAAATTTGAAAAAGTGTCGCCACTTCGACTTCTTTGCCATTTGGATAGACAAAGCTATTTAGCGGGAGTTTTTCGCTATGGACTAGCTCATAGTCTCTCACGCGCTTTTTTGGGCTACCCTTGCCATCGCTATCAAAAAGCGGAGGCAAGATAAACGCCACAAAATCCGCGCCATTTTGCAAATCCTTAGAATCCCCAAAATCCCCCGCGTGATTGATAAAACGAAGTGCGAGATTCCCGCGAAGTCCAAAAGGTGGATTGCCTAGCACGATATATTTTTGGCGTGATTTTGTGTTGCTTTTAAATTCAGATTCGCGCTCTTTTGGGGCGAATCCTAAAAAATTCTCACACAAAATGCCTTTGTTTTCATACTCTTTTTTGTCCTCCAAATCAAT
>NZ_JBSIUV010000056.1:0-10884 GCF_053654515.1 Helicobacter sp. T3_23-1059
GTTTGCTGGTGTTTCTTCTGTGATAATCGTAAGATATTACAATCGCTCAATATTGATTTGTATTGTCTGCCTTACTCCCATAAAACCCCCATAATTTTTATTACACACATAAAACAAACGAAAATTATAGCAAAGGCTATATAAGTTTTGCATAAAATCCGCTTCGTAACAAAGTTACATTGTATTTTTGCATAATTTGTGATAATAGCACAAAAATTTTAAAACTCTTTTAAGGTTTAAAATTTAAAGCAAGGCGATTGCAAAATCTTAAATGATTTTGCCAAGCGCAATAGTATTTTTTGCAAGGCGCGACTTGATTAGCGATTTTGCGAAGCTAGATTTGAAGTAGCGATAGCGATTTTGCGAAGCGCGATTTGATAAGTCAAACAATATAAAACAAATTCAACAACAAAGGAAAGACAATGCAAAGACGAAATTTTGTGAAATTTTTAGCCCTAAGTCCTGCGCTTTTAGCGACAAATACAAGCGCAAATCCGCCACAATCTCGCATAGATTCTCACGCAGATAAATCTAGCGCAAATCTAAGCCCAAATGGCGTAGCCTCAATCATTGATATAGATAAATGCGATGGGTGCGAAAATCTCGCCACTCCCGCGTGTGTAAGCGCGTGCAAAGAGAAAAACGCGCATAGATTCCCCGAGCCTATTACTGAAATACCTGATTATTTCCCGCGCAAAGTCAAAGAGGATTACTCTCAAAACCGCGATGACATAAGCCGTCTCACACCTTATAATTTCACCTTTGTAGAGCGCGTAAATGTCGGTGGCAAGGACATCTCAATCCCACGCCGTTGTATGCACTGCGATGACCCCACCTGTCAAAAAATCTGCCCATTTGGCGTGATAGGCAAGGATAAAAATGGTGCGGTGGATATTGATGAGGAGTTTTGCTTTGGCGGAGCGAAATGCCGTGATGCGTGTCCGTGGGGGATTCCACAGCGACAAGCAGGGGTTGGAATCTACCTAAAAATCGCCCCAAAACTCGGCGGTGGCGGGGCAATGTTTAAATGCGATATGTGCAAAGATTTGCTCTCACAAGGGCAAAAAACCGCCTGTCAAACAAGCTGTCCTAAAGACGCGCTCATCTTTGATGACAAAGATAAGATTTTAGTGCGTGTAGCAGGAGCAAGGGCGGAGGGCAAATATATCTATGGCGATAGCCAAAATGGCGGGACAAGCACATATTACATTTCAAGCGTGGATTTTAACGACATAAATTCTGCAATCGCGCATAAATACGGCATAAATGAAAGCGAATTTAATGGCAAGACGCAAAAAATGGGGCGTCCGCACTTAAATATAGATGTGCCAAATTTTATCAACGATGATAGCGCACTAGTCAAATCCGTGCTTTTAGCTCCTGTGGCAGGAATCATCGCTGGGGCAATCGCTGTTAATAAAAACAAAAAAGCCCAAAAAGCTACGCAAAATAGCACGAATCTTGCGCAAGATTCACACCAAAATCCAAAATCAACCAAACTAACATCAAAGGATTCATAATGAAAAAATCACACATTACAATTCAGAGACAAACCTTGCAAAATCGTATCGTGCATTGGGGAATCGCCATAAGCACCTTTAGCCTCATTATCACAGGGCTTTTTCAGCTCCCCATTGCGAAGCGATATATGATAAACGAACTGCCTTTAATGGCGTGGAGCGGGGATTATCACATAAGCCTTATGTCGCATTATATCGGTGCAGTGGGCTTAGTGGTGTTTGTGGCGTTTCATTTGTATTTTCACATTGCACGGCGAGAGTTTGACATTTTCCCCAAAAAAGGGGATTTTAAGAAATCTGCGCAAATCATCAAAGCAATGCTTTTAGGAGGGCAAGAGCCACCGAGCGAAAAATACTTGCCCGAGCAACGATTAGCTTACGCATTTATCGGTGGTGTGTTGCTACTGCTAGTTATCACGGGCGCGATAAAGACTTTTAAAAATCTCGCAGGGTTTAACCTAAGCGATAGCGTGTATTTTTGGGTGGCACAACTGCATAATTTGGGCTTTGCGCTTATCATTTTTGGCATTATAGGGCATTTGGCGGCTTTTATTTTTAAGGCAAATCGCCCGCTTTTAAGCGCAATGTTTAGTGGAAAAGTGAGCGCGGAATATGTGCTTCATCGGCATTCTTTGAGCAAAGAGGACTGCGAAGTGGCAAAAAACGCGCTAGAAAATCAAACATTAAAAACAAATAATATGGAGGCAAAAAGTGGTAAATGAAAATCCAAACAAACGCGATTTAAATTCTGAATCTAGATTTGGCAAAATGAGCGCAAATGCACAACTTTCCCCCTCCCTTGCGGAGGGGGACAAAGGGGGTGGGTTAGATAGTGCAAATGTGCGCGAATCTAGCGAATCAAAAAGCACACAAATACATTCCAAACTCGCCCATTTCCCCATAATGCTCTTTGCAACCGTAATGGGAATCGGTGGCTTGGCATTGGCGTTCAAAAAGGCAAGTGTGGCGTTTGGTGCAAATGCGGATTTTATCGATTCAAGCGCGAATTTCGCGCAAAATCAAATTCACACCCAAAATCTCACAAGTTTTAGTGAAATCTTTGAGTGTGCAAGTGTAATTTTAGGCTTTGCAAGTATGGGGATTTTCGCGCTTTTGCTCGGAATCTATGGGCTAAAAATCGCCACGCATTTTGCAAGTGTGAAAGCTGAAGCTACCCACCAAGTCAAAATCAACTTTCTCTCCGCTGTGCCTATCGGTGCGCTTATCATCATCACATTTTTAGGTGCGTTTGGGAGTGAATCTGTGCTTTTCGCGCTACAAATCACCTTTTTTATAAACGCGTTTTTGCAACTCATTTTAAGCATTTATGTCATCAATTTTTGGTTTGGCAATGCGATGAAACGGCACTTGCTAAGCCCTGCGTGGTTTATCCCTATCGTTGGCAATCTAATCGTGCCTTTGGCTGGGCATTCTGCCAAAATCAACCCCGAATTTTCGCTTCTATTCTTTGCAATCGGGTGCTTTTTTTGGCTCATCTTAACCGCGCTCATGACCTCACGGCTAATCTTTGAAGAGAGTTTGGATAGCAAATTTTTGCCTACGCTTTTTATTTTTATCGCACCGCCTAGCATTTTTGTGGTGGATTTTGTCGCACTTTTTGGAGGACACAGCGCATTAAGCCTAGTGGCGTATTTTATCGCGCTCTTTTTTATGCTACTAATGCTAAGTTTATCAAAAGTCTTTACGCGTCTAAATTTCGCACTCTCTTGGTGGGCTTTCACATTCCCGTTGTGTGCGTTTAGCATAGCGAGTTTTGAAGTGTTTGTGGGATTTGGCACACCGCTTTACGCGCTCTTTGGAATCTTTGGGCTAATCTTATCAACCTTTGCGGTGCTTTTTGTCGCGTATAAAACACTTGTAGCGATGAGCAAAGGCAAAATCTGCGTAAGCCGGAGTAAAGCTAAATCGATTATGAAATCGCTCTTAATGTGGGATTTTCATACATTTTTTGTATTTCGCTAAACTCACTTCCAAGTAGGCAGTTTTCTAAACTCCGCTGTGAAAATAAAAATCGCCCATCGCAGACAAACCCTAGCTCTCTCCAATCCACATTATTGAGCATTTCACAGAGTTTTTGCAATGTCGTGCTATCCACGCTAAAGCGCGGGAAAATCGCCAACACCGAGCCATCATAGGCATTGCATTTATGCAAGAAAAAGGGCTTTTTATTGCGTGTCTTGCTATTGACATAGATTCGTGGCAATTCGCTTTTATGATAGTCCCTCCCCCATTCCCACCAATTATGCTCATCAAATTTTTTAATCTTACGCGCTTTTAGTTGCGCTTTACATTCTACCAAATACGCGCAATTCTTGCCAAAATCCCCATAAATCATTTTCTTTGTCTTGCCACTTTTAGCGGTGTGTGAGCAGACAAAATCCATATTGCCAAATTTTTCATTTGCATAGATTTTATCCGCGCCACTCACCGCGCCCACTTTGACAAAAAATAGCGTGTTAAAGGGGATTTCATAGCGTTTGCGCGTAAAAATTATCTGCCCACTAACGCAGTTAAAAATCTTTTGTTCGCGCAAATCTTGCAGATTTTGGCAATCACACTTGCGCGAAAAATCACCCTTTTCAAACCGCCAAATAATGCAGTTTGGCTGAGCGTGGCTAAAAATCCGCTTATCGCCTAGCTCCACAAAATCCGTGATAGTGCCTTGCTCATAAAGAAAGGCGTTTAATCGCACACTCGCCGTGCTTTTTAGAAAATCGCGTGGCGTGATAAAGATTAACTCGCCCTTGTCGCGCAAATGCAACACGCATTTATAAATAAAAAAGAGATAGAGATTTGTGCGTTTATCAAACATATCGCTAAAAGGCTTTAGAAGCGACTTTGTAGAATCTAGTATGTCTTGGTAGCGCACATAAGGGGGATTGCCGATGATTGTGTCAAATTTTTCGCTCACGGGGTAGGCAAAAAAGTCGGTATGCAAAATTTTTGAATCTGCAAGGATTTTGCTATCAATCTCTATGCCTATTGTATTGCTTGGCAAATGCGTGAAAAACGCGCCATTACCACAACTTGGCTCTAAAAATCGCGGATTTTCTGTTTTCTCCACGCTACGCACAAGTTTTAGCATAGTAGCGACAATATTTTGTGGCGTGAAAACCTGCCCTAATTGTGCGACATTCAAATCAGATTCACGATTCACAAAAATACCTTTTATATGAGAGATAGGCATCAGCACGGAGTTTTAGCGATTTTTCAAACGCGTCTAGCAAAAACTCTTTTGCGCTATCAAAATCGCGATTCACTATTTCGCGGTTTGCGTCCCATTTTGCTTGAAATGGCAGATTATTACCATTTGGCATAATATCTTTTAAACCTTTTAGTGAAGTAGCAAAAATATCATTTGGATTATTTTTATTTACAATCAAAAAATAATAATCTTTGGAATTTTCTTTTAAATTTTTATGTAATTCGTTAAAATAATTATCCCAATGCACATAATTATTAAATGGTGGAATCTCCCTGTGAGCGCGTAATAAATGCCTAGTTTGCAATTAAGATTATCCGTAGTGTGCGTTGTGCTAACCTTGATATTAACAGGATAAAACTGCCCATTTTCCGTAAAAGAAAAATCCACCCAATCGCGCATACTAGGGCGATTTATATCAAAATTTGCCTCCAAAAGATTAAAAATCTCATCTTCGTTAAACGCAGAATCGATTCGCCCATCTCGGCTTCTTTGGCTTAAATGCAGATTTTGGGTGCGTAAAAAATCTACCATTTTGTTAAGCAAATGTGGGAAGTGTGGCACATTTGGTGCAAAATCCATAACAATCCTTAAAATGTTTTATATGCGTGATTATAGCCAAGTTTAAAAGAGATTTTCAAACTTATAAATTATGCGGGGGCAAAACACTAAAATACTTCCAAATGCGACTTTGTTGCAAACAATTTTTGCGCAAAATCTTACAATGTGGCTTTAAATTTTAAACTTCAAAATAAGGAGACAACAATGAGTAATGTAGATAAAAGTATTCGGCTAGCAATCGCTACGATTTGGATATTTGCCTTTGGATTTGTGTGTGAGAGCTGGTGTTGGCTTGTGGGATTAGCACCGCTTCTAAGCGCGGTGTATGGGTATTGCCCGCTATATAAACTCCGCGAAAACTGCCCACTATGCAAAAAGGGCAAATGCGAAGTCAAAAAGTAGGATTTTTGCGCGAAGTTTGGGCGAGATTTTATACTTAGATTCGCGTGAAATTTATGCGAATTTTAATGGTTTATGAGATTTTGCGTGAATCTCAAAATGGCTTTATGCAACGATTTGCACAAATCTAAAACCACACATTTAGCTTTTTGTATTTGCGTAAAATCTAGTGCAAATTTGGCGCAAATATCAAATGACTTCACGCTAAATCCACCCAAAAACCTCACGCCTTTGATAGCAACTTTAATCCCACCACGCCTATGAGTATGAGCGCGATGCAAAGGATTTTTATCGCGCTTACTTGCTCTCTAAATACCACAAACCCCACGCAAGATACGATAACTAGCCCCACTCCAGCCCAAACGGCGTAAGCTATGCTTAAATCGATAGTTTTTATCGCTTGATAAAATATCGCAAAACTCACCACCATAAGTAGCACAAAGCCTACAATAAATATTTTGCTACCACTTATCGCGGAGTATTTTAGCGCGGTTGCCGCGCTCACTTCGCATAAAATCGCAAATGATAAGATTATCCACGCATTCATTTTTGCCCCTTTTGATTTGATATTTCTTGCTCCAAAGTTTGGCTAAATGCGACTTCAAAATCCTTAAAAATTTCGATAAGTCGCTCTAACTTTTGCGCCCCTAACTTTTTATAGACTTTTTTCTCAAATGCCACATATTTTGCGATGATTTTTTCGGCGTAAGATTCCCCGCTTGGCGTGAGATTTATAATCTTTTCGCGTTTGTCATTTGGGCTTTGTGATACCGCTATAAAGCCTTGTTTTTGCAAAGATAAAATGACATTATTTATCGTTTGTTTGGGCATTTCGTAGCGTTGCATTATGTCTTTTTGTGTGTGAATCTCACTTACCAAAAGCGCGTGCAGGACTTTAAAAAGATAGCCATTTACCTCTTGCAGAGTTTCAAGTCGCCCACACAAGCCATTTATCCTATAATACAGCCTATGAAACTCGTAGATTTTGGATTCGCTAATCTCTTTTTTCATTGCTTTTCCTTGTAAATTTATTTGCGTAAATTAGTATTTATAGGGACGAATTATAGTCTTTTTAGGGACTAATGTCAAGAGAGAAATGCAAGATTTTGGATTTCATTTTAGATTTGCATAAAGTTTGCGTGAATCTATAATGTGGATTTGCTAGGCAGGGTTGTGTAGTAAATCTTTAAAATTTAAATTCTAAAGCGGCATCATAAAGCAAAAACGCGACTCTAAGTCAAGGGCAAATGCAAAATCTTGTCAAAATTTGCATTTAAAAACTTGTTATTTTTATAATCTAGGAAAAGATTTTTCTTCTCTGCATAAGTTACCGCAGTATTTTTCCAATAGATTTTCTATGTTTTTGTGGTAAGTAGGGCTATCATACATAATAAGGCACGATTTTAATGACTTGATGTCGTTTGTATATGCGCGGATTTCATCAAAGATATTTTCATCTATACCCTCAAAGAAAACATATTCTTCCACAAGGCAACCCCACTCTTTGCTATCACCAGGACCAAGCTTATAATCCCAAAGCCAACCTTTAGTGCGTTTGACATATTTTTTACTACTACCAACTTCATCGCCATTAAAATCCATAGGACATAATCTATTATTCACTATACATTCATCCTCATCTTTGTAAACAATTTCGCCCTTATCCAAATCAAAATAAGAAGACTTAAAGCAGTCCGTCCTCTCTTGTTTGGTGTATGCTTTTTGCTCTAGTGAAGCTATGCAATATGAAAGTCCATATTGTTTAAGTTCTTTTACCCTAAAATCCCAATCCACATCCCACCACTGCTTCCCATACGCTACTCCTATGCACAGCGCACAGCACAAAATACATTTTTTCATCATTAGAGCATCCTTGTATTTAACTTTATGTAATGGAGCATTTTGGGTCAGTTTGCCAAAAATGAAATTCACTAAATATGATTTGTGCTTGCTCGACTAATTCAGTTAGCTTGAAGTTATTATCTAAAAACCTATTGCCATTCCACAATGTCGTGTGTCGATAGGCTTCTCCATTAGGTTTTATGCCTTTCATTGCTACGATTCCTTTTATGTTGAGTGCTTCAAATTCTGCGAGATATTCTCTTTGTTTTTCATTGTTTTTGATAAGAATATCCTCTGATTTGCCTTTGACTAAATTGTCCTTTAGTGTGCTAAATTCCTGTGTTTCGCCCCAATTATCGCTTAAAAGGGTTATTATATCATCTACTGAGGTGTAATATCTATGATTATCGCTCCCTAGCCAATATGATTTCCCATCTACCATTTTTTTCATACTTTTTATAGGCACAGGACTTTTATTTAGCGCATAGCATACGCGCATAGCACAAGTATCTTTGTATCTCTCTTTATATTCAATATAATTGTATAGTAAATTTCCACCTACAAGGGCATATCTTGCGCCTATATAGTTCATTTTTTCAGTCTCTTCTTCTAGTTGTCGTGCAAATTTATGATTTTGCAATAGATTGTGTTTTTTGCCATAGTTATAAAGCTCTTGCCTGAATTTAGCGCGTAATATTTTCTGTTTTGACGAATTTTTCTTAAATGTTTCTTCCGCAAGTGAAATATCGGTATATTGTTTTTCCAAGCTTGATAAATTCGGTCTTTGCACTTCGATAGAGGTGCTTACTCCATTGCAAGTTGCAGTTACTATGTAGCCCATTTTTACTCCTTGCTTTTGTCATCTGCCTTAGGTTTTTCACAAGTGTTGCAATATTTTTTTAATACGCTTTCCATATCGTATCTGCCGTAATATATGCCATTACCATCGTAATATCTATTAAAGCATACATTTGTAACCATATATGGTTCGTTAATTGTTTTATCAATGTCTGCCCTTATTTCATCAAAGATTCTCTTATCTAGCTTGCGCAAAAGTTTTTTATTTTGCACGAAGCAATCCTTTTTGCACAATCTAGGCTCTTGCTGATACCTGCTTCGCTCTAGATTTGCTACACAATAAGAGAGTGCGTATCGCTTCAACTCTAGCACCGTAGAATCCCAATCTAGCGCACATACTTGCCCAAAGCAAAGTAAGGGCATAGTAATCATTAGCAAAATTTTATAACGCATCATCGCAATCCTTTTAGAAAATATCATTCTAACTCATTTTATGAAAATCTTTCTGCGATTTTATGCTCTTTAAAAATATGTTGGGTAAATCTTTGTATGGATTTGTTGAGAGATATTGCTTGAAACATTCTCATTTTATGCGCGTATTGATAAAAAATTACAAGTTTTTAGCGTTTTTGCCAAAATAATATGCTACCATTTTGCCATTCCACAACAACTAATTAGGAGGCAAAAATGAGAGAAATTGATTGTGCCACAATCGCACAAAGCGTGGAGAAACTCTGCATTCAGGCGTGCTGTGTGCAGACAGATGACATAAAGGCAGCGTTTAAAAAAGCCCAAGAGAGAGAGACTTCGCCACTAGGGCAAAGCATACTAGGCAAACTTGTCGAAAATGGCAAGATTTCAGAGCAAACGCTAGTGCCGATTTGCCAAGATACGGGCTTAGCGGTGGTGTTTGTCGAAATCGGGCAAGATGTGAGAATCACAGGCGGATATATCGAGGACGCTATCAATGAGGGCGTGAAAAATGGCTATGTCAATGGTTATTTACGCAAAAGTGCCGTAGCTGAGCCACTCTTTGAGCGCAAAAACACCACAAACAACACCCCAGCAATAATCCACACGCGCATCGTCAAAGGCGATAAATTGAAGCTAAAAATGGCTGCAAAGGGCTTTGGGAGTGAAAATAAAAGCATACTCAAAATGCTAGTCCCAGCCGATGGAATCGAGGGCGTGAAAAAAGTCTTTACCGAAGCGGTGAATCTCGCAGGACCAAATTCTTGTCCGCCTATGGTGATTGGCGTGGGAATCGGCGGGACTATGGAAAAAGCCGCAATGCTTGCCAAAGAAGCCGCCGTGCGCGAAGTGGGTAGCCACAATAAAGATGAACGCTACGCAAAGCTAGAGGACGAACTGCTAGAAATCGCCAACGCTTCAGGTGTGGGACCACAAGGGCTTGGAGGCAATACAACGGCGTTTGCGGTGAATGTCGAGTGGTATCCTACGCACATAGCAGGGCTTCCTGTGGCAATCAATATCAACTGCCACGCCGCAAGACACGCAGATATTGAACTATAAATTTGACAAAGGGGACAATATGGAAATCAAAATCAAAGCACCATTCACAAAAGAGGAAGTAGCACACTTAAAGGCGGGGGATAATGTCCTAATCACAGGGCAGATTTTAGTAGCGAGGGACGCCGCGCACAAAAGGCTTTTTGAAGTCGTCCAAAATGGCGAGAAACCCCCTGTGGATTTGACAAATCAAACTATTTACTATATGGGACCTAGCCCAGCCAAACCGGGCGAAGTCATCGGCGCAGCAGGACCGACTACAAGCGGGCGAATGGATAAATACACACCGCTTACAATGGAGCTAGGCATAAGCGGAATGATAGGCAAAGGCTACCGAAACCAAGCCGTGATTGACGCTATCATCAAGCACAAAGTCGTGTATATGGTGGCTATCGGGGGCGCGGGTGCGCTCATCGCACAAAGTATCAAAAAATACGAAGTGCTAGCCTACCCAGAGCTAGGACCTGAAGCGATTGCGAGGCTTGAAGTAGTGGATTTCCCCGCTATCGTGGCAATCGATAGCAAGGGAGTGAATTTCTACGAAATAGGACAAGCGAAGTATAAAAGAGCGTAGTTTAAAACGCTTTTTACTAGCTTTCAAAAATGCTTTAAATAGCTTTTAGTGGAAATTGCAAACGCTTTTAGCAATATCTTTTAAGATTTACATTAAAAGCAGGATTTTGCAATAAACGCTAGATTTTGCACGACGCAAGTGGTGCAAAAAGAGTTTTTACGCGTGCAGATTTTTGCCTTGTTTGATTTTTGTTTTTCTCATTTTGTTTTTGTTTGATTTGACTACAAAATTTTTTGCGTTTTGTCATACTCAAAATTTAGACAAAGCGCAAATCTTAAAATCTTTAGATCATTTGCAAATATCTCTCTAAAGTCTAAAGATTTTAGAGAGATATTAGATTTAGGTTCAACCCACCTTAAGTGGTTGATTTCTTATCATTTTTAGTAAGATTTTATACAAATCTTGCTGTTTAATTTGAGTATTATACCTAAATTCTG
>NZ_JBSIUV010000057.1:0-10788 GCF_053654515.1 Helicobacter sp. T3_23-1059
CACGCCTAAAATCTAAAAAAGAGCAAAAAAATACTAAAAATTACAAAAGTCTAAAAAATCCAAAAGTTGAGAAAAAAATTCGCTATTACAATAGTCTATGACATAGATTATTGTAATAGCGAATAAACACATAAAGTGTTTATATCGCGTATTAAAAAATCTACGGAAATGTGGAAAGGGGTTTTAGTCCCTTGTAAAATCAGGTCATGCTCAAACAGCTTTCCAACAGTCTGAAATAGAACGTTCGTTTTAGTCCCTTGTAAAATCAGGTCATGCTCAAACCGACTATCCGCAAATTCCGTTTGACAGGGAGAATTATAGCTTTTCTATGCTTAAAATATCCTGAAATAGCCATTTTGCAAGGTGTTTAGGCTTTATAGTAGCGTAGTATGCGGGGTTGTGTGGATTTGAAATTTTGCATTTTTTGCATTATTTTTGGATTTTTGGTGGGATTTTAAAATTTTTTTTAGAATTTTTTATGTGGATTTTGGTGTTTTTTTTGATAGTTTTTTGGGGTGTTTTTAGAGTTTGGATGTTTTTTATGGATTTTAGATACTTGGGTTTATTGCGAAATCTAAGTCTAACAAAAAAATTTGTCATTGAAAGCGGATTTTGACAAATCAAAATCCGCGTGGCAATCTATCCACGACAAAAACTTGTCATATTGAGGTTTCGTAAGAAAACCGAAGTATCTCAAAGTGTAGCTTCTTTAGAAAATCTAAAAACACAAATAGGGATACTTCGGGCTACGCCCTCAGTATGACAAATGTTTTTTTTGTTTTTATGGATTGCCACGCGTTATAATTTACATAAAAGCAAATTCTAATCACCTGCGATAACCCCATTCCATTGTCATATTGAGCGCAAGCGAAATATCTCTACAAATAGATTGCCACGCATTGCATTTTTTATGCAATGCTCGCAATGACGGAAGTAAAATCAAATTGCTTACAATGACGGCGCGAGCGTGGATTGCCGTGTGTTAGATTTTTGTAGCTTTTGGCAAAGTCGCAAAAACTCGCAATGACAAAAATGCAGATTCTAGCAAGAAACCCACCCCCTAACCCCCTCCGCAAGGGAGGGGGAATCAAAAGAGTCCCTCCCCTTGCGGGAGGGATTTAGGGTGGGGTATAAAATCCGCAAGGGAGGGGGAATCAAAAGAATTGCCACGCAAAATCGTTATATTTTACACACAAAGCAAAAGCAGTTTATGCGATATGTCAATGCGCCACTGCTTCGCTTATGCCTATGCCACTTTGGGCGCGAAAATCTTGTGCGCTAAATCCATCTTTATCGATTTTAGCTCGCTTGCTAGAATCTGATTTTGAAATCGCCCAAATTGCGATAAAAGTGAGAGGCATAGAAAAAATCGCGGGGTGATTATATGGGAAAATCGCGCTCTCAAACCCTAGCACACTTACCCACACGCTAGGGCTTAGTAGCACAAGTGCTAGCACGCATACAAGCCCGATAATTCCGCCATAAAGCACGCCATTTGTAGTCAAGTTTTTCCAATAAATGCAAAGCAAGATTATGGGGAAATTTACACTTGCTGCGATTGCAAAGGCAAGCCCCACCATAAATGCAATATTTTGTCCCTCAAAGGCTAGCCCTAGCACAATGGCTAAAACGCCGATTCCAATGGTTGAGGCTTTTGTTACGCGCATTTCGGTTTGTGGGTCGCATTTGCCATCTTTGCAGACATTGACAAACAAATCGTGGCTTATCGCTCCAGCACCCGAAATCGTAAGCCCTGCTACCACCGCGAGAATCGTAGCAAACGCTACTGCAGAAATAAAGCCTAAGAAAATATCCCCACCTAGCACTTTTGATAAAAGCACAGCTTCCATATTTGGCGGGATAAGGCTTTTGCCATCTTCGCTGATAAATTCAGGGTTGCCTAGCAAAAACGCAATCGCTCCAAAACCGATGATAAAGGTAAGAATGTAGAAATACCCGATTAGCCCTGTGGCATAAAATACGGATTTTCGCGCTTCTTTAGCATTTTTGACCGTGAAAAATCGCATAAGAATATGGGGCAATCCTGCTGTGCCAAACATTAGCGCAAGTCCTAGTGAAATCGCGCTCACAGGGTCTGGCAAAAATGTGCCCGGCTCCATTATGGCTGAACCTTTTGAATGGTTTGAAATAGCCATTTCAAAATACCTGTGCAAATCAAATCCACTCATATACAAAATCATAATCGCCATAAATGTCGCTCCACCTAGCAGTAAGCAAGCCTTTATGATTTGCACCCAAGTGGTGGCGTGCATTCCGCCAAAGGTTACATAGCAAATCATTAACACGCCCACGATAATAATCGCATAAGAATAAGGCAGTCCAAAAAGCACTTGGATTAGCCCGCCTGCGCCTACCATTTGGGCGATAAGATAAAACATAACCACGCTTAAACCAGAGATGGCTGAAATGGTGCGAACGCGTTTTGATTCTAAACGATAGGCGATAATATCTGCAAAGGTATATTTGCCTAAGTTGCGGAATTTTTCAGCGATAAGAAAAAGCACGATAGGCCACCCTACCAAAAATCCAACCGAATAAATTAGTCCATCAAAACCATTTGCAAATACAAGCCCTATGATTCCAAGAAAGCTCGCCGCACTCATATAATCCCCCGCTATGGCGATACCATTTTGCATTCCTGTGATATTGCCTCCAGCGGTATAAAATCCCTGCGTAGAAGTGGAAACTTTGCTTGAAAAATAAGTGATTCCAAGTGTGGCAAGGACAAATACTAAAAACATTCCAATGGCAAAATAATTGCGCTCGCCTTGTGAAAATGAGCTCGTATCAAGCCCCGCAGCATTTGCAAGGCTAAGGATTCCAAATGCACTAAATAATATAAACTTTTTCATTTTGCACCTCCATTGATATTGTTGTGTCGTGTATTTATGTTTTGTGTGTCGCCTTTTATCATTTCTTCTAGCGCACCGCTATCTTGCAAATCCTCGATGATTTCAGACTGCTCTTTGTCAAAGTATTTGTTTGCAAAAAGCGTGTAAATACCCGTGCTAGCGATAGATACCACGATGATTGTGATACCCCACAAAATCCCTAGCGTAACCGAGCTAGGTCCTAGCCGATAGCCTAACATCTCAGGAAAAAATCCCACGCTTAAAACAAAGGCATAATAACAAACTAAAATCACAAGCGAGAGATAAACACAAAATCTATTTCTAAATGAAACAAATTTGTAAAATCTCTTTTTAGCGTCTTGCACACTTGCTATTTTTCTCATTTTTTCTCCTTTTAGTCTTGGATTTTGCTTTAGCTTTTCGCATAAAGCTTGCTAAAGTTTAAATATTTTTTAACTATTTTGCAAAAAAATGCGACAAAAAATTGACAAAAAAATCATAAATGTTTCTAAAAGTAATGTTTTTGTGAAGTTTGATTTTGGGATTGTGATTAAGATTTTAGCACTTGTTAAGATTGTTTGTTATGGCTTGTTTTTGTTTGATTCTTGTGTTTTTGCCACTCTGCAAAACGCAAAAAAAAAGATTTTTAAGATTTTGTGTTTTTTTTTTTGCTTAATGTTTTTTAGATTTTTGGGATTCAAACTCTTGGGCTAGAAATTTTGCCGTGTAGCTTTGAGATTTTTTGGCATTTTTGATGATGTCTGCTACCTTGCCACTATCGACTACCTTGCCACCTTTTGCCCCGCCTTCTGGTCCCATATCGATGATATAGTCTGCGTTTTTGATTAAATCCAAATTATGCTCCACCACAATCACGCTATTTCCTAGCTCTACTAGGTGGTGAAGCACACGCGTGAGTTTATCCACATCGCCAAAATGTAGCCCTGTGGTAGGCTCATCTAGCACATATAGCGTCCGTCCTGTGTCTTTGCGACTTAGCTCTTTGGCAAGTTTGATTCTTTGCGCTTCCCCGCCACTTAGCGTTAGGGCGTTTTGCCCTAGCTGTATGTAGCCTAGCCCGACATCTTGGAGGGTTTTTAGTTTTTGGTAGATTTTAGGGATTTTGGAGAAAAACTCGCACGCGCTATCCACGCTCATAGATAAAACTTCGGCTATGGATTTTCCTTTGTATTTTATGGCTAGGGTTTGGGGGTTATATTTTGCGCCATTACACAAATCACATTTCACCATTACATCGGGCAAAAAGTGCATTTCTATGCGGATTTCCCCCTCGCCTTGACATTTTTCACATCGCCCACCTTTGACATTAAAACTAAAGCGCGACACGCCAAAACCTAGCATTTTTGCTTCTTTGACTTGGGCAAAAAGTGCGCGGATTTCATCCATCGTGCCTGTGTATGTAGCAGGATTGCTTCTAGGAGTGCGTCCTATGGGCGTTTGGTCTAAATAAATAACTTTGTCTAAATGCTCTAGCCCTAGTATCTCTACGCCATCGCATTTTTTGATTTTCCTAGCGTTGTTTAGGATTTCTTGTGCGACAGGGAGGAGGGTTTGGAGGATTAAAGAGCTTTTGCCAGAGCCACTCACGCCCGTTACGCAGACAAAATTGCCTAGAGGGATTTTCACACTTAGATTTTTTATGTTGTTTATGGTTACGCTTGAGATGCTAAGCCACTCTTTTTGTGGGCGATTTTGCGGATAAAAAATGTCTTTTTTGCGATTGATATAATCCGCAGTGAGCGTGTTTGCATTTAGCATACCACCCAAATCCCCACTATAAATCACCTCCCCACCTAGACTACCCGCTCCCGGTCCTATATCTACGATAAAATCCGCATTTAGTATCGTCTCTCTATCGTGCTCGACTACGATTACGGTATTTCCTTTTTCTTGCAAGTTTCTTAGGGTTTTGATTAGCTTTAGCGTATCTCGCTCGTGAAGCCCGATACTAGGCTCATCTAGCACATACATTACCCCTGTAAGTCCGCTACCGATTTGACTTGCTATGCGGATTCGTTGCGATTCGCCACCGCTTATGGTGCGTGCGTCTCTGCCAAGCGTGAGATAGCCTAACCCCACATCAACTAAAAAAAACAGCCTCTCTCGTATTTCTTTTAAAATCGACTCGGCTATCATCATTTCTTGCGCACTTAGATGGGCGAAATTTGCCTCATTTGCAAAAAAACCATAACTCTCTTCAATCGGCATATCAATGACTTCGCCTATGCCTTTGCTAGAGACTTTGACGCTTAGAGATTCTGGTTTTAGCCTGTGGGCTAGGCATTTATCGCAAGGCTTCTCACTCATAAAATCCGCCAAATCCCTCTCATCTCTAAACATATCGTGCGCTATGGCTAAAATCCCCTTCCACTCGCGTTTTAGCTTGCTCCCTCGCCATTCAAAAACCACTTCTTTTCCACTATTATAAAGCAGGGAATCTTGCTTTTCTTTGCCTAATTCATCAAAACTAGATTTTGTATCAATCCCCTCTGCCCTGCAAAACGCCCTAAATAGCTCGGCATAATAGCTACGATTGTAACCAAAAATGACTTTTATGCCCCCTTCTAACAATGGCAGGGAAGTGTTTAGAATCTTTTTTATATCAAGCGTATATATGCTACCTAGCCCGCCACAATTTTCGCACGCACCTTTGGGGGAGTTAAAACTAAAACTAAGTGGCTCTAAAGGCTCAAAGCTGACTTTGCAATCAAAGCACGCAAAATGCTCTGAATAATGCACTAATTTAGATTCTAGGCTAGAATCTATGCGGGTTTTGGCGTGAAGTTGGGCTTGCAAACCTTTTTGGGAAGAATCTTTTTTAGATTTTTTGGGAGTGGATTCTTTGGAAAGCAAATCTTTAGAGTCGGTTTCTTTGGATTCTAGCGTGTATTCGATTTCGACTTCGCCATAGGATTCATTTAGGGCTTTTTCTATTGCTTGGGCTAATCTTGTTTTGTTTTCATCTGTGTTTGTTAGCCTATCGATTACGACTTTTATGGTGTGTTTTTTGGATTTTGCTAGCTCGATCTCCTCATCAAGCCTAGTGAGGACGCCATTTATCTGTGCACGGACAAAGCCTTTTTGTCGCAAGTCTTGGAGTTTGTCAGCAAAAGCCCCTTTTTTCTCACGCACGATTGGTGCTAAAATCATCATTTTTGCGTTATCTGGCAATGCTAAAACTTGCGAAATAATATCGCTTGAACTCATCTGCGAAATAGGCTTACCACAAAGATGACAATGCTGCTTACCAACCCTTGCATAAAGCAATCGCAAATAATCATAGATTTCAGTAATCGTCCCAACGGTTGAGCGCGGATTTTTAGAAGTAGTCTTTTGGTCGATAGCAATCGCAGGGGTAAGCCCCTCGATTTTATCCACTTCTGGCTTACCTACTCTATCTAAAAACTGCCTAGCATAGCTTGATAGCGACTCGATATATCGCCTCTGCCCCTCCGCATAAAGCGTGTCAAAAGCAAGGGTTGATTTGCCACTGCCTGAAAGCCCTGTGAAAACAACGAGCTTATTTTTGGGGATTGTTAGATTTAGATTTTTTAGGTTATTTTCTTTTGCGCCTATGATATGGATATAATCTTGCATTTTACTACTTTGTTTTGTGGTGGATAGATTTTGCTTTTTAAAAGCGTGCAATGTCTGTTTTACGAATCTATTTTTGCGTAGAATTTATTTTGTAGATTTTACTCAATGATTTTTGGCACTAAGAAAAAATCATCTTTTGTGCTTGGAGCGTTTTTTAGCACTTCTTTTGCGATATTTTGTGCGACATTTTGCGCGACACTTGATGAGTCTATTTCATCAGCTCTTAGCGGTGTTTTTTGCGTGCTTTGCAAGATGACAGAATCCGTATCCACGCTATTTAGATTTTCTACAAAATCCAAAATCTCACTTAGATTTTGCTCTACTTTTTCTTTTTGTGTCTCATCGATCTCTATCATTGCTAATCGTTGCAATTTACCCAAAAGCGCGTCATCAATGTGCATTTTTGCTCCTTATTTTTTGCTATTTTTGCTGATTTTTTAGCGTTTTGCGCGTTTTTTATACCATTTTGGAGGTTTTGACTCTAGGGCTGAGCCCTCAAACATATCATCTACATCGACACCTTTATCGAGCTTTCCTCCCCACGCTTCCAAATCCTGCCTAAAAGATTCTGCATCAGAAAACATACTGCCCATACTCTCTATGGCACTCACATCCCATTTGTTTAACGGCTGATTAAAGGATTTTGCCCCTGCAAACATAGAACTCATATCCTCTACATTTTCGACATTCCACGCATTTAACGGCTGATTAAAGGATTTTGCCCCTGCAAACATATAAGTCATCACCTCTACATTGGTAGTGTCCCATTTATCAAGCGGTTTGTTAAACGAACTTGCATTATGAAACATCGCGTGCATTCGCTCGACATTGCTGACATCCCAATCGTTAATATTTTGGTTAAAGGATTTTGCCCCCTGAAACATAAAACTCATATTTTCCACATTGCTCGTATCCCACAGCTCTATCCCGCTATAATCGCGATTTGCAAGCACATCATCGCCTTTTAACCCTTGAATAGCAAAAAGCGAACTCATATCGGTTATCTTACTTGTGTTGATTTCGCCTAGATTTACATTTGGCTTACGCACAAGTTGCATTAGCTCGTTTTTGGTTTTTGGGAAATATTTATATTTTCTTGTAGCTTTGGTGGCTACTTGTTGGTTGGCATTTGATTTTGGATTGATTTTAGCCACTTCGTTTGCGATTAGGGCTTTTATCTCCTCGATATTGCATTTGCACGCACAGCCACTAAGCCCAAATGCCAATAATGAAATAATTAACATTGTCCATATTGTCCTTTGATTTTGTGTTTGCCTCATTTTCTCTCCTTTTTTAACTTGTTTTAGTGCGTTTTAGCTTATTTAGTTTGTTGTGTAGCATTTTTAAACACTATTTTTTGCCATATCCATTAAATACCATAATGATATTTTGTGGCTTTAGAGCCTTTTATTATAGTCAAAAAATCTAATCCTTTTGCCTACGCAAAAATATATTTATAAAGATTTTTTTTAGCATTGTGGCTAGATTTTCTTTAGTTTTAAATCGTTGCATTGTTGCGTTTTTTTTAAAGCAGATTATTTTTTGCGCGCTTTTAGCATATCTGCGATAAGAAACGCTAGCTCAATGGCTTGCGTAGCGTTTAGTCTTGGATCGCATTGGGTGTTATAGCAGGTGGCTAGATTTGCCTCTGTGATGGCTTGAGAGCCACCGACACATTCTGTTACATTATCGCCTGTCATTTCTAAATGCACTCCTCCAGCGATACCGCCCTCTGCCTCGTGGATAGCAAAAAACGCTTTTATTTCGCTAGCGATTTTGTCAAATGCGCGAGTTTTGTAGCCGTTGTTTGCTTTTATGGTATTTCCGTGCATCGCATCGCTACTCCATAGTATCGCCCTACCCTCGCGTAGCACCTCTCGCAGTAGCTTTGGAAATCGCTCTTGTAGCACACCATCGCCCATTCGCACGATTAGATTTAGTCTGCCCTCCTCATTTTTGGGGTTTAAAATATCACAGATTCCTAGCACCTCATCTTTTGATGCATTTGGTCCTATCTTTACCCCCACAGGATTTTCCACCCCACGCAAAAACTCCAAATGCGCTCCGTCCAAATCCCGCGTGCGCTCGCCTATCCACAGCATATGCGCAGAGCAGTCATACCATTTGCCACTTAGGCTATCTTTGCGCACGAGTTGCTCCTCATAGTTTAGTAGCAATGCTTCGTGGCTTGTGTAAAATTCTGTAATCTTTAGCGCGGGGGTATTTTGCGAGTCGATTCCGCAGGCTTTCATAAAATCCAACGCCTTTGTAATATCTGTGGCTAGCTCTTCGTATTTTTGCCCCAAAGCGTTATTTTTGACAAAATCTAGATTCCACCTATGCACTTCGGCTAAATCCGCTAGCCCACCGCTAGCAAACGCACGCAAAAGGTTTAGCGTAGCGGCACTTTGATGATATGCTTTTAGCATTCGTTCAGGCTGTGGCTCGCGCTTATCCTTACTAAAATCTAGCCCATTTATAATATCCCCGCGATAGCTTGGCAGGCTTTTGCCATCTAGCTCTTCAAAGTCCGCACTTCTAGGCTTGGCAAACTGCCCTGCAAGCCTACCTACTTTGATGATAGGACAACCCCCTGCAAATGTCAAAATCGCGCTCATTTGGATAATCACTTTAAATAAATCGCGGATTCCACTACCGCTAAATTGACTAAAACTCTCCGCACAATCCCCGCCTTGAAGCAAAAACGCCTCGCCCCTTTGAGCTTGCTTAAATCGCTCTTTTAGGCTTCTAGCTTCCCCCGCAAAGACAAGCGGAGGATATGAAGCTAGCTCTTTTTGTATGGATTCTAGTTTGGCTTTGTCGGTGTAGGTTGGGTGCTGTTTTATGGGGAAATTTCTCCAGCTTGTCTTATCCCAGCTTGCGTTATTTTTGCCTGCGCTTTTAGCAAAATCCTGTTTTGAGGTGGAATCTTTTTTTGGCATATTTTCTCCTTTTTTAGTCGCGCTATTTATTTTTGCGCTATTTTTTAGCTAGAGACACATTTATGCAAATGCAAATCATCATTTTATAGCAAATGTCCTAGCTTGGCTTTTTTGGTGGCTAGATATTGCTCATTATGTTTATTTGCCTGTATGATTATCTCACTTCGCTTTACTTTCACAAAGCACGAAATCGCCTCTATCTTTTTAGGATTATTAGTAAGCAATTCTACTTCCTTTATCCCATAATACTCCAAAATCCTCCCCACAATCCCATACTCCCTATCATCGCTACGAAATCCTAGCGCGATATTTGCCTCCACCGTATCATAGCCTTTATCTTGCAGGGCATAGGCATTGACTTTGTTAAAAAGCCCGATTCCCCTGCCTTCTTGACGCAAGTAAATCATTAGCCCACCTTTGCCCTCTTTGTCGCTTGAAGCGATTTTTTGCATAGCTAGGGCTAGTTCGCCACCACAATCGCATTTTTGCGAGCCAAACACATCGCCCGTCAAACACTCTGAATGCACGCGTAGCAATGGCGCAAACGCGCTAAAATCGCTATATTTTGCATTTGTGCCTTGCGCATTTGTCGCTTCATTTTGGGCTAAGATTTTAGCTAGATTTTGACTTAGCGCGACTAAATGTTCTTTTTGATTTTGCAAAAATGACTGAATCACAAAATCCCCAAACTTCGTTGGCAGCTTTGCTTGAGTAGAAATATCTAAATCCATAAAAATCCTTTTTTTGTTTTAAAAACAAGTGATAAAAATAATAAAGCCGTGATTTTAGCACAAATAATACATAAAAATCCAAACTCTAATGACTATAAACGCGCCTTATAAAACGCAACAAACACACGAGAATCTAAAATCTAAAATTTGAAATTTGAAATCTTTAAAATATTAAGTTTCAAATTTTAAACCTAAAATTAAAAACCTAGATTCTAAAGCATAAAGTATAAAAATCTAAAATGGGGTTACTATATTAAAATCTCAAATCTTTTAAATCACAAACCTTTTGAGTCCCAAAACAAAGTGTCTTTAAGCATTTTTGTTGGACTAAGCGCAAGCAAAGTATCCAAAAAAACACATTTTGCAAATAACGCACATTTGCAATTTAATGTGAATTTGCACAAAAGTTTTGAATTTGGATACTTCGCTCACTTCGTTCGCTCAAGTAATGACAAAGAAAGGGCAAACTCTCAATATGGCAAACATTCTGTCATTGTAAGCAATGATTCTGCCATCGTCATTGCGAGCGGATTTGAAAAATCAGCGTGGTAATCTATCATTTTGTCATTTTTCTAAAACAAATCTTTCACCAAAGCTAACCACATTTTTTGATTTTTTTTTGAT
>NZ_JBSIUV010000058.1:0-10435 GCF_053654515.1 Helicobacter sp. T3_23-1059
ATTGGCGTTTTTAGATTTTTGAGATACTTCGGCTTTTTAAAAGCCTCAGTATGACACAACTTAATATTTTGGATACTTCGGTTTGTGCCAAACCTCAGTATGACAAATATTTCCCCATCCTTTGCGGAGGGGGACAAAATGGGGGTTGGTAAATAAAACTCCCGCTTCCTCAAAAAACGCTACAAATGATTCTATAATGTGGGATATACCCTCCCCCAAACCCACTCCGCAAGAGAGGTGGAATTTTAGGTTGCCACGCAGATTTTATGCAAAATCCGCGTGGCAATGACAAAAAATGGCTAAAAATAGATTTTGTGTTGCACAAAATCTACCCGCCACCTTAGCCCTTTCCGCAGAGGGAGGGGGGATTTTATGTTACTATGCTTTCAAATTTGAAAAGTATAAAATCTAATTTTTTCAATAAGAAAACAAAAACAAAAATCTAATCGCCCTAAATGTCAAAAAACTAAAAAACGAAATAGTAAAAAACCAAATTTTAATGGTAAAAAACAAAAATGCAAAAAAAACTAAATGACAAAAACCAAAATCTATTCGCAAAAACTAAAAAAACAAAATAGCACAAAAAACTAAAAAAAAAGCAAAAACCAAAATCTAACAATAAAAAAACAAAAATGGTAAAAAACAAAATCTATTGTGTCTTTGTCGCTCGTTGTTGTCGCAATAAACCTTGTTTTTCTAGCTTTTTGACTTCTTGTATGTTTTTATAGACTTTGTTGTAATATTTTTGTGCCGTTGTAGAATGCACCTTAAACCCTGCATTGTAGCTTTTTATGGCGTATTCTAGAGGATTTTTTTTGCGCTTAGCCCAATATTCATAAAAATATTGAAGCGTATCAAGGGCGGCATTTATGGATAAATCCTCATTTACGATTAGATTTCCACAATAAATATTGCGATTTAGCGGGGAATCTTTGATTTTATTAAACCTAAGATAGCTTTTGATATTGATATGTAGCACGCCACAATCATAAGTTTGCAGATTTAGCGGGTATAGCCCAAGCCTAGATTCTGCATACGAAATAGCGATTAGGGCGTAGTGCAAATCATACGGTTTGCCGACATTCCAAAGCTTTTTTAGCAACGTTTTTTGTGTCTCTTCTAAATCGTCCCAATTTAGCGTGTTTGATTTTGCAGGGATAGAGTTTAGGAGGCAAGCACCTAGTATAAACGCCACTAATGCTAGGTTTTTGATAGATTTTTGCAAAAAATACGGCTTAAACATTAAAAATTGCAAATTTGCAAAATGCGTGCAAAAATTAGCGATTTTTGCTAATCTTGCCCAAAAAGCCCATTTTTGTGAAAATCTAGCAAATATATGTTTGCGTAATGGATTGTTAAGTGTGGTTTGTTTTTGCCATTTTGTGCGCATTTGGTCATATACTCCTTGCGGATTCATTTACATTTGGTTTGCTTGCTAGCAAATTATATTCCAAAGTAAATACACCACAAATGATAAATAAACCATACACAAACAATCAACAAACAATAAGCAAATAAGCTAAAATCTAGCAAATCTAGCCATTATAAAACTATCTTGCTAATTTATAAAAGGCGTAATTTTGTGGGTAATTTTGCCCTAAATTTTCCCTATTTTCTAGATGGTGTTACGCTGTGTGGTTACGCTGTTGTGGGACTACGCTAGCCCATTTTATGAAAATCTAAAAATCTAAAAAAATCTAAAATGCGAGCCTTAGCCCGCCATTTACTTGGGTTAGGGTTGGCACACCGCGTGAATCCAAATGCGTATTTACCACATTTACCACGCCTATGACATTATCACTAAACCAAATCTCAAACCCCGCATCAACTTCATTTTGCGTGGATTTTATGCGATTTAGCGTTGCTATACCATTTGCCCCCGTGCTAGATTCTAGCGCGTCATAAAAAGTCCCGCCATACGCTACAAAAAAGTTAAATCGCTTTAATTTCGCAGAGATTTTGCCATAGATTAGATTTGCGTTTGGCTGTGTTTTTAGGACGCGTCCTCCCCAGACAAAAAACGGGCTAATATCTTCGCCTAAAAGTCCCAAACTCCCAAAGCCAGCCTTATATCCTGTCAGCACATATCCAGCGGCAATCTCAAAGGCGTTTTTCATCGAAAAATTCCCCTGCAAATAAAACACCCCCCCGTCATTTTTGCCACTAGCTTGAACGATTTGCAATGCGTTTTTATGCTCAAAGCTATATGCCCCGCCCGTCCTTGCTTGGAGGGTAAATTTTTCTCCTATGTCAAAATCCGCTTGGAGATTCCCTCCCACAGCGGTAAAAATCGGTGGCGCAAAGTAAGTATAAGCCTTTAGCGTTAGCCTATCATCTAAAAAATAATACTTCGCACCCAAATAATACACCCCCGCTTGACTAGGGCGCACAAAATGCGTCATCGCATAATAATCAATCCTCCCAAAATCATACGCCCAAAATCCCTCAATAAGTAGATTTTCTAGCGAGCGGTTTCGCACCCAAATCGCATCAGTAAGCGTATTTACCCATTCGTTTTTTATGTCGATTCTGCCGACTTTGACATTGGTATCGCCATCAAAATATTCTATAAAAGATTCTGCTAGGGCTGCTTGGTTGGAGTTGAAAAAATCCTCTTTGACATTGCCCGCACCTTTTTTAGAATCATAAAAGCTAGCCATAGCGCGAAAACTCACGCTTGCGCGGAAGTTTTTATAAAAACCTGAAGTGTATCCTAGCCCTACATTGCCCAAAAAATAGCCCATATTTCCCAAATATCCATAGCTTGCAAGTCCAGCATTTTTGTTTGAGACTACGCGCTGTGTGCCATTTACACCGCCTATGAAATTTCCATAAAAGATTAAATCCCCCTTGCTTACGCCATTTTTTAGCGCATCATCGATACTCTCAAACGCCACACTTAGCGAAATCGCGCATAGCACAAATGCCATAGCGAAATATTTTTTTATCATTATGCCTCCTTAAAAATGTTGCTTAGAATCTTGCGCGGGTATTTTGACATATTTTAGTTCTTTTATGCCTTACTTTTGGGCGTTTATGCCTTTATTTCATACCATTTAAAAATCCACATTTATCGCAAAATCTTATAGCCATAGATTATCAAGCAAGCGGGTTTTGCCTACATATCCTGCAAGCAAGATTATGCTTTTATTTGGCGTTATGTGGTTTATTTGCCTTAGCTCATAGTTGCAAGCATTTAGATATTCTAGCTTTATTTGACTATTTTTTAGCACTGCTAAGCCTGCTTTGAGGATTTTGCTAGAATCAATATTTGCGCAATCTTTAGATTTTGCATTAGAATCTAGCATTGTTTGATAAGTGTCTTGCATAGATTTTATCGCCTTTGGGATAGATAGCGCAATCTCTCGCTCTTTAGGTGTTAAATACGCATTGCGCGAGCTTAGAGCTAGCCCATCTATATCGCGCACGATAGGGCAAGGCACGATACAAACAGGGATAAAAAAATCTTTCACCATTTTTTGAATGATTAAGAGCTGTTGGGCATCTTTTTGTCCAAAATACGCATTATCTGGGCGCACAAGCCAAAAAAGTTTCATAACCACTTGCAACACCCCGCCAAAATGGCTAGGGCGGGCAAAACCCTCTAGCACAAAGCCAAATGATTTTGGTGGGGTTAGCCCTGCTTCATCATCGCTTGCATACATATCGCTAGCACTTGGGATAAATACCGCGCTTGCTCCTAGCTCCTCGCATTTTTTTATGTCAGATTCTAGTGTGCGCGGATATGTGGATAAATCCTCATTTGCCCCAAATTGCGCAGGATTTACAAAGATTGATACGATGGTATGAGCGTTATCTTTTGTGCTTTTTGTGATTAGTGATGCGTGTCCTAAATGTAGCGCACCCATCGTTGGGACTAGCCCTAAAGTGTGGTTATTGTTTGTGGTTTTTATCTGCGTGCAGTAGGATTGCAACTCTTGCGGGGTTTTTAGGATTTGGATTTTGCTCATTGCTTGCCTTATGATAGATTTTGCATTTGTTGTAATATATCGCGCAGGGCTTTTTGTGGCGATTTAGCATTATAGATAGGGCGTCCCACTACGATAAAATCCGCTCCTGCATTATATGCTTCTTGTATGCTTGCTACGCGCTTTTGGTCATCTTTTGTTTTGTCTTGTAGTTTGTTGCTAGATTTTTTCGCGCTATTTTGTGAAATGTTTGTAGTTAGATTTGGCCGTATCGCAGGCGTTAGGGTAAGCAAATGCGGGTAAGATTTTTTGATAAAAGCACATTCTTGCACGGAGCAAACCATACCATTTATGCGGGATTTATCACACGCAAAGGCAAAATCCTTTACAGCGTTTGTAATGTCTTTGTTATACACCGCGCTAAATTCTGCTTCATCAAAGCTAGTAAGTGCGCTAACTGCCATTATAAGCGGTTTTTTAATATTTTTAATGTTTGGATTATCGCGTAGTGAATCTATTGCGTGGGTAGAATCTGCTTTTGGATTTTGCGCTAGATTTTCATTTGCAAGATTTTCAAGTCTAGCCATTACTTCTTGCATAGCCCTTTGTCCTGCGCTTGCGTGGATTGTCAGCATATCTATGCCGATTTTAGCGCATTCTTGCACCGCATCTGCCATCGTATTTGGTATGTCATAGAGTTTTAAATCCAAAAAGATAGGCAAATCACACGCTTTTTTTATCGCTTCTATACCTGCTATGCTATCGCGCACAAACGCCCTAAGCCCGACTTTTAGCCAGATTTTAGATTTTAGTTCGCTAGATTTTAAGTCGTGGGGGACAGAATCTTTTAGAAAATCTAGTGATTTTATAAGGCGTAGATTTTCCTCTAGGCTAGGCAAATCAAGTGCTATGACTAGGTTCATTTGGGTTTCTTTTATGGTTTGATTTTGTGGTTATTGTTTGTCGTTTTTGTGGCGAGATTTGTAAATCAATGCGTAAATAAGCCCGATAACGCAGACAAAACCTAGCGTGCCAAAGGCGATATAGCGTAGATTTTGCTTCACGCTTGCAAACTCTGCAATGCCTGTTTTTGAAGAAAAAATATCCACAATATTGCTAATGCTTAAATCATCTCCAAACCACACTCCCAAATAATACCCAAACACTGCTAAAATAGCTATCCAAATGCTTGCCCCCAAAGTCGTATAAAAGCTAAATTTTATGATATTCATTCGCGCTAGTCCAGCGGGCAAGGATATGTATTGACGCACGCCCATAATCAGCCTGCCCAAAAATGTGCTGATTTCGCCGTGCTTTTGGAAAAAGCTATCCATTTTGTCCATTGTTTTTTGCGTGAAAAAGAAATATTTGCCATACTTTAGCAAAAATCCCCTGCCAAAATACAATGCCAAATAGTAGTTAAAAAGCGCACCAGCTAGGCTTCCTAACGCACCTGCTAAAAGTGCTAGATACATATTCATCTCGCCACGATACACAAGGTAGCCAGCGGGAATCATCGCCACTTCGGAGGGAAAAGGAAAAAAGCTAGATTCTAAAAACATCATAATAAAAATGCCTGCATAGCCAAAAGAGCCTACGGCATCGACAATGGTGTGGATAATGTGGTTCATATTGTGCCTTTTATGATTTGTTTTTGGGGTTGTTGTTGCTTTGTTTGCGTTGTTTGCGTTGTGCTTTGTTTAGCAGGGATTTACGCGCTTAAAAAATCTTTGATTTTCTCATCAAAAAGCACAGGGCTAAATTCGATGATTTCATAGCTAGCGGCGTTTTTTAGATAATATGGGTCATTTTTGGTGAAATCTCTAGCTTCTTGCAAACTAGCAAATCGCCCGATGATGATTCCGCCTGTTTTTGGATTGCGAGGTCCTGAGGCTAGCAAAAATCCTGCCTCATAGCCTTGCGCTAAATACGCCCTATGCTCACTAACAATAGAATCTATCACTTCCAAACTTGCGGTGTAATTTACTTCTATAATAAACAAATTTGCGGGGTTAGATGTATTTGTGGAGGTAGCCATTTATGTCCTTTTTGTAGCGTTGTTTGGTATGTTTAAGTCATTATTGCGGATTAGATGAGTTTTGATAAAGCGAGAATCTTAGCAAAAAATGGCAAAAATTGCCTAAACGCCTAGCCCCAAAATCTAAAAAGCATAAAATAAATGATTTTAGTGTAGCCAAAATGCGTATAAAAGCAGTGCTAGCAAAATCTTATAAAGCAAAATATATAAATGATTTTGCAAAAAATGAAGCAAAAATTCTATTGCCTATGTCAAAATATTTTTCAAAATTTCGCACAAACATATAAAATTTACATAAAAATTACACAAAAATTGTGTTTTTTAAAAATTGATTAACTTTTTATAGGCTACAATTCTAATTGATAATTTTTATTGATTATCATAAATCTTAAACAAAAAGGAGTAACTATGTTAGTTACAAGAAAAGCACCTGATTTCAATGCACCAGCAGTGCTAGCAAACAACCAAATCGTAGAAAGCTTTGAGCTTAGCAAAAATCTAGGCAAAAACGGCGCAGTCGTGTTCTTTTGGCCAAAAGATTTTACTTTTGTATGTCCTAGCGAGATTTTAGCTATGGACCACCGCGTGAAAGATTTTGCCGAAAAGGGCTTTAATGTCATCGGCGTGTCTATCGACTCTGATGTCGTGCATTTTGCGTGGAAAAATACACCCGTAGATCAAGGTGGTATCGGCAATGTCAGCTTCCCTATGGTTTCAGACATTACTAAGCAAATTTCACGCGATTATGATGTGCTTGTAAATGGAGCAGTCGCGCTTCGCGGTAGTTTCCTAATCGACAAAGACCAAATCATTCGCCACGCGGTTATCAATGACTTACCACTTGGACGAAATATGGACGAAATGCTACGAATGGCAGACGCGCTACTATTTGTCCAAGAGCACGGCGAAGTATGCCCAGCAGGCTGGCAAAAAGGGCAAGCAGGTATGAAGCCTACAGCCGATGGTGTGAAAGACTACCTAAAAAATAACGCTAGCAAGCTATAAGATTCTAAAATCTTGCAAAAAGAATCAAAGATTCGATTCTAGCGTTGCTAAGTCTTTGTCGTTAAATCGATAAAGACTTAGCATTTTTTTTGCCTTATTTTTTAGCCTTTTTTACAAAATCCTAAAATCCTCCCCTAAAATCCTCCCATAGAAACTTACTAAAAAAGCCTAAGATTCCCTAGAAATATTCCATAAATCCATTTCAAATACCACTTCAAATATACTTCCAAATTTTTTTGCAAATTTTTTTGCAAATCTTTTTGCAAATCCACAAAACTATATCCAAAATCTAGTATAACTACACCACGACTACAACTCGCATTTTTATGCTAAAGTTACCTACTTTACGCGATATTTTGTATTTTTAAGGTTTTTGTAAGTTTATAAATAGTTTAATTTCTATTTACAAAAGACTTAAAATGCTTAAGCGATTTTAAGCAAAAAACGGGGGTTGGCATAAGCTAGCAAAAACTACTTAAAAGCCTTGTATCATCAGCCTTTATAAGCGCGTATGAAAGGCAATAAAACGGGAGAACACCAATGAAACAAATGAAGCAAATGAAAGAAATGAAGCAAACAAAACAAATCGCAAAAAATACTACCAACACACAAAATCTAGCAACTCTAAGCAGGCTAAGCACGCTAAGCACGGCAGTAGCCCTAGCCCTAGCTACTCAAAATGCACAAGCACAAGACACCACTTTTTCAAGTGCTATGCTAGAAAATATCGCGCTTACACATTTGCGAAATACCGCCATAACGGATAGTATGCTAGATTCTATGACACGGAAAAGTTTTCACTCAAACTATGGCAAAAAAACCGCTGTGGGCGAGCTAAAAGAAGCAGAAGAATCTATCCGCAATAGAGATTACGACTATGAAGCTATCGAAGTATATGTCGCTAGCAAAGTCGCAAAAGAAAAAATCGAAATTACCAAGCTAGAATCCAAGCTAGAGTCCCTAAACGCACAGCATAATGATTTGCGCGAAAAAGACATTCAAGTCGCCATAGAAGCCGAAAAAGACAAGCAAAAAGAAGTCTTAATCCAAAAAGCAAAAGTCCTAGCCGAGCAAAAAGCAAAAACAGCCCTGCAAAGCAAAATCCAAGCCCACGAGAGAGAAAAACAACGGCTAGCACGGCTAGAAACAGAGGCAAAAAACAAAGCCCAAGCCAAACTCCAAGCACAAGAGAGAGAACAAATCGCTACTAAAAATAAGCAAAGAGATAGCGAGCTAGCTGAGCAAAACGCCCTAGCTAGCAAACTCCAAAACCAAATCACGCAGAGCAAATCCCACAAAGCAAACCTAGCCAAAACCCTAGAGCAAGAAAGCGCACGCATAAATGCCGAAATACGCCAGCTACAAAAAGACTACGAAGCAGATGCGCAGATAAAAAATCTAACCCCCACGCAAAAAACCACACAAAAAGAGCGACAAAAAGACATAGCAAGCCTTGATGCTAAGCTAAAAAATCTAAACACCAAGACAAAGCAAGAATCCCAAAACCAAGACGCCCTAATCGCAAATAGCGAAAAAGAGCTTTTAAAAGTGAATGCCAAACAAAAAGAGATAAAATCCGCTTATGAGCGCGACATAGACACCATAAAAGAGCGCACCAAGCAAGAATACCAAGCCCAAGCAAGCGAAATCGCAAAGCAGCACTACTTAGCACCGCTTGATACTAAGGCTGAACTAGAATCTTTGAGGGCAGAGCATACCCAAATCGAAGTTGCAAAAGCCCGAAATACCGAAATCAAGCTAACCCAAAATGTCATTAGCGCAATCCAAACAAGGCTAAGGCAGTTTTATACCCAGCCAAATGCAGGCAAAAACCCCGAGATAGCCCAAACCAAAAACCAAATCGAGCAAGCAAAATCTAAGCTAAAAGAAAAAGAAGCATTTTTCACCGCCCAAGCCAAGCTAGAGCAGGACAAAAAAAAGCAATTAGAGTTAGATTCTGTGCGAGTGGATTTAAGCGAGGTAAATAAGATTCGCTTAAAAGGCGTAGATTTAGACAAACAAGAATGGACAAATCAGCAGATTTTAGACGCGCTTGATAGGGTGTTTATCCCATATTATGGCGACAAAAAACAGCATTTTTTCATCACTCCCTACACGACACATACATATCTAAACGCCAAAGCAAAAGGACACGACATAGGCGGTGGTATCTTAGCAGGCATCGAGCGAAATCTAGGACCACTATCAGGGCGATTTGGCGCATATATAGGATATGATTTTAGCTATTTAGCCACAAGCACACCAAGCGCGACAGATGACATATCAGTGGCAAACCAAAATCACGGCATAAATGGCGGTTTGACTTATTTCAAACCATTTGCTACGCACGGGACAAACGAATGGTTTATCAAAACGACTTTGAGGGGAGGGGGGAGATTTTTAGATTCTAGCGCGTCATACACTTCGCGCACCACCCAAAAACCACAGCCTGATATGCTAAGCGCGTGGAATGTCGGGCTAGATATAAGAGCGGGCAAAAAGTTTTATTCTGTGAAGCGAAACTCATATTTTTCGCCAGAATTTGGCATAAGCTATGATATGCTCCAAACGCTCAAATGGAACGCCATAAGTGGCGGTGGCTTACCACAAACAGCCCCCACCTATGACGCCAAAGAAGTAAAATCAAACATTTTTCATCTACCTCAAGCAAGGGTGCAGATACACTACCACAAAGCCTTAAGAAATACCTTTAGATTTTCCTCTACACTAGGAGTTGTGTATAATATGCTTTATAACCCTACCGTGTCATATCTAAATCATAACGGCGAGCAGGCTAAAGGCAGGCTTTATTTGTCCCCCGTGTATGGTGTGGCAGATATAAATTTGCATTGGGCTTTGAGGGGCAATACAGAATTGACACTTGGCTACACAGGAGCGTATTTTAGCTCGGCTATCTCTAGCGCGCTTATGCTAAAAGTCTCTAAATGGTTTTAGTATAGATTTAGCATCGCTAGGGTTTTTTTTGATTTTGGTTTATTTTTGCCTATGATTTTGGCTCTTTTTTGGCTAATTTTTCGCTAAGGCGATTTGCTTTTTTGCCGACAAATACAAACAAATCGCAAATAAAATAAGGCAAAAAATGTTATGAAATGCTGTGTTTAGGATTTTTTAGACGAGTGAGGTTGCGTATTTTGCGTGATATGCAAGATTTTTTGGGCGTTTTTTTTTTTTTTGTTTTTTAAGAATCATTTAAGTATTTTTTCGTTACTATTTACAAATCATTTACTTTCAAGCAGATTTTAGATAGCACAATCTTAGATTTTGCTCTATTTTTTGCTAAAGTAAAGAAATATCCTAAATATAAGGAGCAACAAATGGCTACATTTATCAAAGGTGCAAAAACTAGCACCACAAAAACGAGAGAGAGAGAGAGAGAGAGTAACTCTGCGCTAAATCTTTCTAGCTCTAAAAAAGCAAATTGTAGGACTAAGCGTAAGCAAAG